>JANJTN010000180.1 GCA_024711065.1 bacterium | reverse complement strand
CACGATCTATTTGAATCCACTCGGCATCACGGTGACCGGCCGCATGCTGCCCGTCCCCCCCACAAGCGTCAGCCGAAGCCCCCTTCCAGTGGGTCAGAAGACCGTGATCGTGCCCGATGAGGCGTATTACGTGATGGGCGACAATCGTGGCAACTCGTGGGATTCTCGATATTGGGGCGTGCTGCCCGCCGACCGCATTATGGGTACGGCCATGTTCATCTACTGGTCGCGGAGCACCAATACGGTCGGAACGTCCACGATCCACTGGGAACGCCTCTTCTCCGTTGTGCGCTGATGCTGGGCTACTATCTGCATATCCCGTTCTGCGACAAGAAGTGCACCTACTGCGACTTCTATTCGATCGAAAGTAAGGGGCTTGTGGAACGCTTCGTTGATTCGTTGCTTCGGGAGATCCAGCAACGAGCAGCGAGCAACGAGCAGAGCGTATCGTCCATCTTCTTCGGCGGCGGCACACCATCGCTGCTCACGCCCGAGCAGCTCAGCACGATCCTCGATAGCGTACGGTCCACCGTGGTACTGGCCGCCGACTGCGAGATCACCATGGAGTGCAACCCGGGAACGGTCACGCCGGAGAACCTGATCGGCTATCGCGCGGCCGGCGTGAACCGCCTGTCCTTCGGCGTACAGTCCTTCGTGGAAGAAGAGCTGCGCTTCCTCACGCGCATCCATTCGGCCGACGAAGCCGATGACGCCATGCGTCTGGCTCGCGCCGCGGGGTTCACGAATGTGAACATGGACCTGATGTTTGCGCTGCCGCCCCAAACGATGGAGACGTTGGCGTACAACATCGACCGCATGCTGGCGCTGCAGCCCAACCACATCAGTGCCTATTCGCTGGTCTACGAACCCGGCACTCCATTGCACGCACAAAAGGTGAAGGGGGCTGTCCAGCCGCATCCCGAAGAGTTGGACGCCGACATGTATACGATGGTGATCGACCGACTGACCTCCGCCGGATACGAGCAGTACGAGGTCAGCAACTTTGCCAGGCCTGGTCATCGATGCCGGCACAACTTGACGTACTGGCATGGCGAGGACTACCTCGCCGTGGGCCCCAGCGCCCACGGTCTGGTAGGCGGAACGCGATACTGGAACCATCGCTCGCTCACGGCCTGGACGCAAAAAGTGGACGCCGGAGAACTCCCCCACGCCAACACCGAGACCCTTGGCGCGGCCGAGCGCCTGACCGAACTCGCCTTTCTCACACTGAGAGCCGATGGCATGCCGATCCAGCAATTCGCCGAGGAGTTCGGCATCGACCTCTACACGGCACTTCAGCCCGATCTCGGGTATTGGATGGACGAAGGGATGATCGTTGAACAGAACGGCAAGCTGCGCCTGACGGCCCGAGGCTATCAGGTGTGCGACCCCATTACGTTGAAGGTCGAGGAACTGCTCGGCAGATGATTCCGGGAGTCAGTGATTCCGGGACTAGTCCCGGACTATTCCGGGAGTCAGTGTTTCCGGGAGTGATCTGTTTCACTCCACCCGAATCGCTTCGGCAACGATCGTCCGCGCGGCCCGGGACGCCGGGTAGATAGCAGCCGTAGCTGCCAGTGCCAGACCGACGGCCGCCGTCAGGATCACGTCCACCGCCTGGATCTCCATCGGCAGGGCGGGCACCAGGAAGCCGGCCGACATATCGAAGGTGATCCACTGAAAGGTGATCTGTCCCCAGCTTACGAGCAAGCCGATGGCAACACCAAGCACCACGGCCACACTCCCGAGGGTAAGACCCTGAACCAGATACATGCGGCGAATGTCGCGCGGTTGCAGTCCGATGGTAAGCAGCACGGCAATGTCGCGCCGCTTCTCCACCACACCCAGCGTAAGCGAGACCAATACATTGAACGAGGCCACCAACACGATCAGCGCCAGCACGATGAACGAGCCCATACTCTCCAGACGCATGGTCTCCATCAGCCCCCTATTCAGATCCTCCCACGTGCGAACCTCCACGTGTTTCGGGAGCAGTGCTCGCAGAGCTGCTGCCAGTTCCGATGCGTGAAGGGGGCTTGCCACCATCAGGTCGATCGAGGATGGTCGTTCGTCGCGGGTAAGGCCTCCAAGCACGCCGGCCGAGAGGTACACGCGGCTGTGATCCACCTCGCGGGCGGCGTTGCTCTGAAAGATGGCGCGCACCACGGCCTGTTGTCCCCGCGGCATGGTCATCGTCCGTAGTCCGGATTCGATGGTCTCCGGTGCCAACATGCGTACGGTATCGCCGATAAAGAGTCCGAGTTGTTCGGCTACGCCCGAGGCGATGGTGATGGACGGGATGCCGTCGAAACTCTCGGTGGCAAACGACCCTACGAACACGGATCGCCGAGGCCCCTCCAGCGTTGGCAGCGTATCCGAGGCAACGCCTACGGCGCTCACCACACCTGTACGGTCACCGGCCAATAGTACAAGACGCGAAGAGATGGTCTGAGCCACACGAGCGTTCACGGCAGACAGGATCGAGCGCTCCAGGGCATCGGCGTTGCCCAGGCGAGCCCCCTTCGCCGACACCACCTGCAAATGAGGGCCGAAGCCGATCATCAGATCGCGGGCCACGCCACGAAAGCCGTTGAACAGGCTCATCACGATCACCAATGCCGCGGTGCCGATCACGATTCCCACCACCGAGATCGCGCCGATCATGGTGATCACCGAGAATCGGCGGGGACGCAGATAGCGTCGGGCGATCCAGTGCGGGACGTTCATTTGCGCTTGCGACTTTTGCGGAGCAACGCTTGCTGCACGCGGAACGCTTCTTCCTTGCGAAAGCCGACCGGGCGGACATAGCTGCCGTCCGGCTGCAGGAAGCGGGCATGTGCGTGCGCCTGCAGGTACAGGTCGAGCAGGTCCCGGAGTTGTGCCTGGACCTTGGGATCGAAGACGGGGAACAGCATCTCTACCCGGCGGTTCAGGTTGCGCTCCATCCAGTCGGCACTGCTGATGAAGGTCTGAGGATCACCGTCGTTTCGGAACCACAATATGCGGCTGTGCTCCAGGAACCGATCGAGCACCGAACGGACAGTGATGTTCTCGCTTACGCCCGGGATGCCGGGGCGAAGCGTGCAGATGCCGCGTATGATCAGCTCGATCCGTACACCGGCCATCGAGGCGCGATACAATGCCCGCACGATCTTCGGATCGCTCAGTGCGTTCAGCTTGGCGATGATGTGGCCTTGGCCGCCATTACGTGCGATCTCGGCTTCGCGGTCGATCAGTTCTACCAGACGCTCCCGGAGATTCACCGGGGCCACGGCAATGTATTGCCAGTCGCGATAGCGGGAGTAGCCGGTGAGCAGATTGAACAGATGCACAAAGTCCCGCTCGAATCGCTGGTCGCCGGTGAAGATCGAGACGTCCGTATACTGGCGAGACGAACTCAGATTGTAGTTGCCGGTACTCACATGAGCATAGGTGTGCACCTGGGCGCCTTCCTTGCGGACCACCAGGCAGATCTTGCTGTGCACTTTCAGGCCGATCACGCCATACACCACGTGCACTCCGGCTCGCTCCAGCTCGCGGGCC
>JANJTN010000114.1 GCA_024711065.1 bacterium | reverse complement strand
GTTCCCGTCCGCATCGATGAGGAACTTCTCGAAGTTCCACGCGACTTCGCCGGCCGGGACGTTGGGCTCTGCTCCCGCCGTGAGCCACTGATACAAGGGGTGCTTCTCCTCACCTTTTACGGTGATCTTGCTGAAGAGTGGGAAGGTAACCATGTACTTGCTGGAGCAGAATTCCTTGATCTCGGCATTTGATCCGGGTTCCTGCGCACCAAAGTCGTTGGCAGGGAAACCAAGCACGACAAAGCCTTTGTCCTTATAGCGTTCGTACAGCTGTTCAAGGGGCTCATATTGGCGTGTATACCCACAGAACGAAGCAACGTTCACTACCATCACCACCTTCCCCTTGAAGGCAGACAGCGAGACATCATTGCCATCGATGTCCTGCATGGTGAAATCACTCAACGTCTGTGCAGAAGCAGTTGTGGACATAAGCAGAATCAATCCTATGATGAAGCGTATGAACATGTGAATTCTCGGTACTTGTTGTCGAGGACGAGCAACCCATTAAGGCATTAGTGCATCAGTGCATGAGTGCATTAGTGCATTAGTGCATGAGTGCATTAGTGCATCAGTGCATCAGTGCATTAGAGCAGCGTCAACCAATCCTCACGCTTGTTGGTTCCGGCGGCTTGGAGGTAACCACGAACACGATCGGCGGCGTGCCTTTCTGATTGATGAAGTCGACCTCGATGCAGGTGTAGCGGTTCTGGTCAAGGCCAGACAGGACGCGGCGCACCGTCTCCAGCTCTCGCATACCTTCGGCGTGGCGGTAGCAGACGATCGTGATCACGCCATCGGGTGCGAGGATCTCCATGGCTTGTTGCAAGCCCCCTTCCGTGGTCTCGGCGATCGTGGTCACGTCTTTGTCGCCCCCGGGCAGGTAGCCAAGGTTAAACGTGATGGCGCGAACATGTCCGTGATGCATCCCATCCACCGCTCGGGCCATGTGCTCATGGCCCTGCAGATGAAGGTCGACCGTTGCCAGGCAGCCGGAGATGCGTGATCGTGTGACCTCGAGCGCGACCGGCTGGATATCGAACCCATACACGATCCCTCCGGCTCCGACCAGATCGGCCATCAAGGCCGTATCCCAGCCATTGCCGATGGTCGCGTCGACCGCCACATCACCTTCCCGGAGCACCGCACCCAACACATTATGCACATAGCTCACGGCATTGTCGTACATCACACGTTCCACCATTGTTGAACATCCACTTCGTTGTCTACGGGCTTGCCTTCCAGCAGCAGATCGGCCAACTGCCGAGCCGCCCACGGCGCCCAGAGCGATCCCTTGGCCCCGAGACCGTTGATGATCGCTTGAGAAGGATCTTCCGGGTGCAGGCCAATGTACGGACGTTTGGAACGAGCGGCCGGCCGGATACCGGCGCGCTGTCCGGTAACGTGCACTTCGCGTCCCAGGATCACCCGAGCCTTCTCAACCAGAGTGCGACGGCCGTGGTCCGTTGGTTGTTCCGTTAGATCGTCCCAGTCGTGCGTGGACCCGATCCGGATATGCTGCTCGCTGCTCGGAACGATCCAGATCCCGCGGATGTACACGGCGTTCAAGGGCGGCCCATCGATCACAGCATCCAGGATCTCTCCCTTCACCGGCTGGAATGGCAGCCAGGACCAGCGGGCATCGGAAGCCGCTCGCCATCCATGACACCAGACGTTCACGTCCGCGTCAGCAGCTCGCAGCGTGTCGGCGGCCAGACATCCATCTCGTTCGAGCAGGGCTCCAATACCGTCGATCAACGCATTCGTGTTCACCGTTGCTCCGGCATACTCTACACCGCCGTAGGGCAGCGACACGCCGTCCACGGCTGATTCCTTCAGCGGCGTCCACTGCACGCCAACACCACGCTGATCGGCAAGGGACCAGAGGGTGGCATCTTTCTCGGTCAGAAACACTCTTCGGATCACACGAGGCGTCCAGACCGATGCACCGATCTCGCGCTCGATGGCCCCGTACGCTTCTCTGGCGAACGGCAGCAGGACCTCGCTGCGCCAGGTCGACTTTGGCCGAGAGCCTGTGGTGGGATTGATCAAGCCGGCCGCAACGCGAGAAGCGTTCTCGGCGGGGTGCGGATCGAAGACCAGCACCTCAACGCCACGGCGATGGAGTTCATAGGCCAACCACGACCCGGCCAGCCCCCTTCCATGGATATAGACCCTCATGCCGCATCATCCCGCGCCGTCAGGTCGCGCACCACCACACTGGCACACGCTCCGCCATAGGCTGCTGGCAGCCATGGTACCGTGCCAAAGGCGCTCTTCTTGAAGTGGCTGCCGTCCGTATACATCAGCGAATCCTCGTCGGTTTCTTCCAGCGAGTACACGGCGGTAATGCCGTTGTTGATGCCAACGCGACGCAGACGCTTGCGCACGAATCGGGCGAGTCCGCACTTCTGGGTCTCCGACAGATCGGCAATGCGGATCCGGGTGGGATCCACCTTGCCCCCGGCACCCATGGCGCTCACGATCCGGAAACCTTTTTCATGGGCACGGCGGAGCAGCATCACTTTTGGTGTGAGCGAGTCGATAGCATCCACCACATAGTCGTATCTGGCGGCCAGAATACGGTCTACAGCGGACGGCGTGATGAACTCCTTGATGGTAACGATCTGCAGATCGGGATTGATCGCCTGCAGGCGTTCGCGCATCACATCCACCTTGAAGCGTCCCTCCGTTGTGGCAAGCGCCGGCAGTTGACGATTACGGTTGGAAGGGTCTACCACGTCTCCATCCACGATCGTCAGACGGCCGACACCGGCTCGAGCGATGAACTCTGCGGCAAAGGAGCCTACGCCGCCCATGCCAACGATCAGCACATGGCATTGGGTCAGGTGGTCGGCAGCATCGTCGCCAATCAAGAGCCGGGTGCGGGACGTCCATCCCGCATCGGTCATGGCCTGAAGACGCTGTCGAAAGTCTTCTGTAGGGTGTCGCATAGGTCGTCGACCGAGATCCCACGCAACTCGGCAGCTCGCTGATAAATGGCCTCGATGCTGTGCTCGGTCTGGTCGTCGGTCTCCAGCAGGAATCGATCCTCCGGAACGGCGCGAATGGCTTCTGCCGCCGGCGAGTCGTTGTGCATGATCGCCGCACCAAAGGACACATACAGACCGGCCTCTACCACGCGTTCCAGCGTATCGCCGCCCTTGTTGAACCCATGAAGCAACCAGGGCTGTACCGGACTCAGGTCCTTGTGCAAGGAGATCACATCGGCATGCGATCGCACGCAATGGATGATAAGGGGCTTGCACAGGATCTCGCTCATCGAGATCTGATCTTCGAACACCCGCATCTGATCGGACCACGGGATCGGGAGTGATCGATCCAGTCCACACTCGCCGATGGCGATCACGGACTCCGCGTGTGCCAGATCTCTGGCGAACAACAGGGTATCGTCGACCTCCTCATCGATCGATCTCGGGTGGACGCCTACGGAGCACGGAAGGTCATCAATGAGATCCTCCGTCTCGGCATCGACCATGTTGTTCAGAATGGACTCGACCTGGTCCGAGCCGGGCCGACGGTGCGTGTGAACGTCCTTGTAGCGCATTGAAAAGGTATGGTGTACCGCTGTGACTGCTCGAAAATACAAGAGCCCGCCTCATCACAAAGTGAGGCGGGCCCTTTTTTCTCGATCCGGTGATCTTAGTACATATCCATGCCGCCGCCGTGCGGCATGGCCGGAGCCGATTCCTTCTCCGGATTCTCTACGATCGTGGCCTCCGTCGTGATCAGGAGCGAGGCTACGGAAGCCGCGTTCTCCAGGGCCACGCGAGACACCTTCGTCGGGTCGATCACGCCGGCTTCGAACAGGTCTTCGAACTGCTCATTGTAGGCGTTGAATCCGAAAGCGCCTTCGCCTTCCTTGATCTTGTTCACGATCACCGAGGCTTCCAGGCCGGCATTGCTCAGGATCTGGCGGATCGGCTCTTCCACAGCACGGCGGATGATGTTCACGCCGGTGCGCTGGTCTTCATTCTCCACCTGGACGTTGTCCAGCAGATGCACCGTGCGCAGGTAGGCTACACCGCCACCCGGAACGATACCCTCTTCGACAGCTGCGCGGGTAGCATGAAGGGCGTCTTCCACGCGGGCCTTCTTCTCCTTCATCTCGACTTCGGTTGCAGCACCGATCTTGAGCACAGCCACACCGCCAGCCAACTTGGCAAGGCGCTCCTGGAGTTTTTCGCGGTCGTAGTCGCTGGTGGTCTTCTCGATCTGCGATTTGATCTCGTTCACGCGCTTCTTGATGTCGTCCGACTGGCCGGCACCTTCAACGATGGTGGTGTTGTCCTTGTCCACCGTGACGCGCTTGGCCGTTCCCAGCATATCGATGCCGGCAGCATCCAGCTTGAAGCCTTTTTCTTCGGAGATCACGGTACCACCGGTCAGCACGGCGATGTCTTCGAGCATGGCCTTGCGACGGTCGCCAAATCCCGGGGCTTTCACGGCAGCCACCTTGAGGGTGCCGCGCAGGCGGTTCACCACCAGTGTAGCCAGGGCTTCACCTTCGATGTCTTCGGCGATGATCAGCAGCGAGCGGCCGCCTTGCGCCGTTTTCTCCAGCACCGGCAGCAGGTCCTTGATCGCGCCGATCTTCTTGTCGTGGATCAGGATGAACGGATTGTCGAGCACGCACTCCATCGTGTCCGTGTCGGTCACGAAGTACGGCGACAGATAGCCGCGGTCGAACTGCATACCCTCTACCACGTCTACGGACGTGTCCGTACCCTTGGCTTCTTCGACCGTGATCACGCCGTCTTTGCCAACCTTGTCCATGGCATCGGCGATCAGACCGCCGATGGTGGCATCGTTGTTAGCCGAGATCGTACCCACTTGGCCGATCTCCTTCTTGCCGGTGACCGTTTTGCTCAGGTCCTTCAGTCCGGCGTGGATCGTCTTGACGGCAACATCGATGCCGCGCTTCAGATCCATCGGATTGGCACCGGCGGTTACGTTCTTCAGGCCTTCGCGGACGATCGCTTGTGCCAGCACCGTAGCCGTGGTCGTACCGTCGCCAGCGATGTCGCTGGTCTTGGAAGCCACTTCACGGACCATCGAAGCACCGAGATTCTCCATCGGATCTTCGAGTTCGATCTCCTTGGCCACCGTCACGCCGTCCTTGGTAACCGTGGGGGCTCCGAACTTCTTGTCGATCACCACGTTGCGACCTTTCGGTCCGAGGGTGACCTTGACTGCATCGGCAAGTTGATCCACACCGCGCTTGAGGGCGGAACGGGCATCAACATCGAACGAGATCTTTTTGCTCGCCATTGGTTGTCTCCTGAGTTATCGATTGTGTGTGTATTGACAGAGATCGTGAGGCGGCTGCTCAGCCGTTGATCACAGCGAACACGTCGCCTTCACGCATGATCAGAAAGTCGTCCCCTTCTACCGACACTTCCGTGCCCGAGTACTTGCCATATAGCACGGTATCGCCCACTTTGAGCGTCATTGGCGTGACCTTGCCGTCTTCGGCCACCTTGCCGCTGCCAACAGCGACCACTTTACCCTGCATCGGCTTTTCTTTAGCCGTATCGGGAATGATGATGCCACCCTTGGTGGTCTCTTCCGGCGTGGCCGGCTTTACGATCACGCGATCGTGCAACGGGGAAAGATTCATACGGACCTCCGTTCGTTCAATGGTTTGGTGTTAAGGATGATCGTCGTTCTTGCAGGTTCTAACGGGCGCCCAAGACGTAATCGTTAGCACTCCAATTGCATGAGTGCTAATTGGTCTTGGCGACGCAAAACTAGCCCCCTGCCAGGGGTACGACAAGTGAAAAGATGGCAACGAGTCTGCCAGGATGCGTGGTAATCTGCCATTCTGACATCATTGCCGGGGAAGCTAGCTTGCCGGGTGACGTGTCAGGATGTCCGTACCGGATCAATTGTGCTCACGCCCGAAGAGCCAGTGCCAACGTGAGCCACGAAAAGAAGTCCTGGGCTGCGGGCCTGGATCCGGCAAGGGCAGCATTGGTCAGTTCACGCACCAACGGCTCATGGAACGGAACCGTGCTCGTGGAGAGGACGTCCGCCGCCCGCTCAGCAAGATGCTCTCCCATGAGGGACACGATGCCGAGCTCCATCTGCCCGGAATCGGACACCTTGTGTTTGGGCGCACATCGCGCGTACAGAGCTGTACGCCACGGATCCCCGGCGCAACTCCACGGAACAAGGCCTTTCTTGCCCACAAAGGGCACGGTTCGAAGCGCGGGACGGAACGCCTGGATCCAACCACGGAAAAGGCGTGCCTTGCTTCGTGCCCGAGAAGGCATGCCAAGCACATCCGAAACAACCTGGGGTGCAAGGAATGGCATTTCCGACCGCAGCCACCGGTCATAGATGCGTTGCGGATTCGAAACGAAGCCGGGAACGTTCCACCGCAGGAAGAATTCGTCGATCCAGTCCCTCCCGGCCGAAGCGTTGAACTCCGGCATTTCGTCCAGTGCGTTCTGCAGCAACGCTCTCGATCCGGCGATCATCTCGCTGCGGACGTCGGGATGAAAGATCTCGAGGTCGCGAATCACAAACCACTTCTCAACCCGAGCAGCATCCTTGGTTACAAGGTCTGCCCGTCCTTTCACTAGAAGCCGATTGGCAAATCCACCGCGGAGGAGAGCACCATAGGCTCCATCCACGATCACGGAAGACGGATACTGGCGAGCAATGGTGGGCAGTACTGCGGAGTGGGCAACACTATACGTCCCCTCGCTGATGATCGCCGTCTCAACCATGGAAGTCCACACCTCTTCGGTGGAGAGCGAGCGGACATCAATGCCCTCCCACAGCACGCCATCGGCCTTCGACACACGTTCGGCGATCATCCAGTCCGGCATGGTCGGAACACCGTAGGTGGCCGTCCGAAATCGAACTCCGGCTCCATGCAGGAGGGCCATCAAGGTGCGGGAGTCGAGGCCGCCGGACAACAACAGAACAACGTTTTGGTCCTGCATGGATCGAAGGACCTGCAGCATGGATGCCGTAGGATCCGACGTCGCTGCCGGACGCGTCAGCGCCGGAGGCACACGAGACACGTTCTGAAAGATCGTGCCCGTGCTAAAACTGTTCACATACCGCCATTGGGAAGCGATGGTGGCTAGGTCGGGGACGAGCGTCGCGTACGACCGCAACTGGTCGATCCGTGGTGCCAGGACGGGTTCGCCGTCAGCAGAGAGAGTGCGATAGACCCTGCGGGTCTCGAACGCATCGGGCACCATTGCCTACAGCAAGAGACCAAAGAGGGCATCGATCACCAGGATGCCTGCAGCAGAGATGGTGAACGCCCGCACGGTAGACGCACCCACGCCTTCGGCGCCGCCGGTCGTATGAAAGCCAACGTGCACGCCGATCAAGGCTGTGAACCCGCCGAACACGAAGGACTTCATGATGCCGGTCCACACTTCCAGTGGACGGAAGAAGTGCTGGATCGACGAAAAGAACGTGATCGCACTGAAGTCGAATTTGAAGGAGGTTAGCAGGTACGCACCAACAAGGGCCACCACGTTGGAGAACACCGCCAGCACCGGCATCATCGTTAACGCAGCTACAGCCCTCGGCATGGCCAGGTATCGATACTTGTCGATGGCCATCATTTCGAGCGCATCCACCTGCTCACTCACCTGCATGGTGCCGATCTGCGCAGCAATGGCCCCGCCCACACGTCCGGCGATCACTAGTGCGGTCAGCACCGGGGTCAGCTCGGTAAACACCACCGTGGCGATGGACCCCCCGATGAACGGACGCGCAATGGAGATCAGGTTGAACTTGGCGAACAGGTTCGTGGCCTGCAATGCCGCAATGGCACCGGTGAAGGATCCGACCAGCAGAACTAGTGGCAGCGAGTCCGAACCGACGATCTTCATCTGATCCAGGACCAGCTTCCGGTTGCCCACCACGTTCAGCATGAACCTGGACGACTGCACCAACAGCATCACCACCTGCCCGACCTCAGCCAGGGCATTCAGCACCATGTGCCCAAGCCGGGCTAGAAGATTGCCGATCATACACGCAATCTACCGCTTCCGACGCTCACAGAGGATGGTAAGGGGCTGGCCACCCTAACGCAGAACGCCCGGAGCAACATGGTTGCTCCGGGCGTTCGTAAAGACGATTGCAGTGATCGTCGGAATTATCCGTTGCGGCGGCTTGCAAGCCAGCGCTCGAGGATCGCCTTTTGATCGTCGTCCAGGATCTGGGCCAGACCGCGATAGAATGCATTGTCGCAATCCTTGATCACTTCGCGCAAGCGCATCCGCGATTCGTCGTTCTCCAGGGCTGCACGCATCCGCTCGCGGAGTGCCTTCATGGCTTCGCGAGCTTCTTCAGGGGTGATCTCGCCGGCTCGCAGTGCGGCAATGATCTCGGCATGTGCCTCACGGTACTTGGCCATGAACTCGTGCATGTACTCGCGATAGGCCGCCATGGCTTCTTTCACGCAAGCGGCATGGGCATCCATCAGCGACTTGACTTCACCGCGCTGTTCTTCGGTCAGATGCAGGGCATTCAGCAGACGGCCGAAGGGGTGAAAATGCGGACGTCCGTCCGGACCGCGGCGGTCATGCGGGCCAACTCGGCGGTCGCTCTCGCGGCCTTCGAGTAACTGCGGTGCCTGTTCAACGGTCCCGTCAACCACCACGTATTGCGATTCCAGCAGGTCGAACGACGTGGTCTCGTTCACTTCCATATACAACGGCGCTACATCATCGGGCGTAACGCCAACATTGTCACAGCCGGTGGTCACGAACAATCCGACCAGGGCCAGTGCCAGCATGCTCATCAGTGGTCTCAACATAGGGTACCTCAACAAATACCAGTGGGGTGAAAAGTGATCTGTTTCTTGCTACAGCGTGTCAAAAAATCCGCGTCGGTGTCCTAGGTTACCGTCATGCTCCGTGCCACCGTCATCTTCCTTGCCAATCTGATCTGCGTTCAAGGGACGTTCTCTCAGATCACTCGAGATGCCGCCTTGATGCTCTCGCCGGTCTTCCCGGGTACCGGCCCTACTGTTGCCGAGCTGTCGTGGACCCCTTCAGGGTCTCCCGATTCGGCGGTGCTGTCAACGACGCTTGTGCGTCAAGGTTTAACCACATCCGAGAAACTCTTCTTTCCCGGCTCACAGTGGATGACCCCCATCCCGGGAAATGATCCCACTGTCGAGCAGGAAATTCTTCAGTCGGTCCGGTTCGACTCTCTCCGATACCTCGCATCGGGTTACGTGCGGTCGGGTCGGGGACGCAGCGCTACGCACCTTCCGCGGCGCATGGTGGCCGTGGTCGTCGATCAAGGTGCGGAGTTGGAGATCCGGCCGGAGCTGTCGCGTCTGGTGGACGATCTCACCAGGGAGGGGTGGCATGTGCAGACCTTGCTTGTATCGCCCTCGACCAGCGTTCGAGATCTTAAGCGCGACATCCGGCGGGTATGGCAGGAGTCCGCACTGGTGTTCGACCCACCGATGCACGTCCTGCTGATCGGCGCCCTTCCCTATGCCTCCTCCGGCGGGTTCAGCACATCGGGAGCAACGCCGAATCCGGACTTTCACCCGGAGCACGGTGGCGCCTGGGCCTCCGATGCCTACTACGCCGACGTGGAAACGTCGCCCGGCGTTGATGCGGAGTATCAGTGGACGGATCAGTTCGTGTCGATCTCGGATCGCACGGTGGCCGATCGGAAGGAGAACCAGAACACACCGGGAGATGGCAAGTTCGACCAGACGATCCTGCCAAGCGACCTAGAGCTCTGTGTGGGACGGATCGATATGCGTGATCTGCCCGCATTCGGTACCGACCCATCCGACCGAACGGCTGAGCTCCTGCTGATCCGTCGGTACCTGAACAAGAACCATGCCTATCGGACCCGCACGTTCGAGCCGCCAATGCGGGCGGTGGTCGACGACAACTTCGGCCTGTTCTCACGTGCGAACGACGAGTATCGCGTTACCGAGGCCTTCGCAGCTTCCGGCTGGCGGTCCTTCACACCCATCGTTGGCGCATCCAACGTCCTTGAAGGCGACTGGATACCCGACAGATCGAACGATCGACTCTCACTGGACACGGCGGAAGCACTGTTGGCCTATGGGTGCGGAGGTGGCGGGTACGACCATTGCGATTTTGTGACCAACACAGCCGAACTCGCACAAACGCCACTCCATGCGGTCTTCACACTGATGTTTGGCAGCTACTTCGGAGACGTCCTCAGCACCAATAATGTGATGCGGGCAGCGCTTGCCAATGCCGGCTGGATCCTTACCGCCGGTTGGTCCGGACGCCCACACTGGTTCCTGCATCCACTGGCCAACGGCAACACGATCGGAGAATGCCAGCAACTCTCCGCCAACAACAACGGTCAGTATCTCGGTGCCGTCTACGAGGACCTAGAGACCGGCGCCTATGGTCCCCTGCTCCTCGGCGAACGCAACATTCACATTCTGCTTCTGGGAGATCCAACACTCACCCTTCAGGGGCCTGTGATCCCAGGCGAACTGACCGCTGAGCCGTCCACCAATTCTCCACGCTCGGTCAGCCTGCAATGGCTCCGTTCACCCCAACACATCGGGCAACCTGGTCCGGCAGTTGCCTATCTCATTGAGTCCGGCAGAGCCGACCGCGGGATCACCAACCTGATCGACACCCTGGCTCCGTCCGATCAGGAGGTTCTGGACATCATCGTCACCCTGCCTCCGGG
Organism: bacterium; assembly: GCA_024711065.1. Lineage (GTDB taxonomy): Bacteria > Bacteroidota > Ignavibacteria > Kapaibacteriales > Kapaibacteriaceae > OLB6. The sequence continues at coordinate 8,944 of JANJTN010000114.1, read as the reverse complement.
CGACCACCTGATCCGAGTTCGACCCTACTTCACAGCGCAGGACAGGCTGGCTCCACTTCCTGGCAGGGGCGTGGTGGCCAACGTGCCGGTGCTCTCCGTGAATTCGCCTCCTGGCGCCGACACGGAGGCCTCGAGGTGGACCATCATGGACGTCATGGGTCGCATCGTGGCTCGTTGTGACGGGACACGATCGGACGTGCGTCGGTTCTTACGGGACGCCGGGTATCCGCCGGGCATCTATGCCGCCTCCTGCAGCACGCAGCGACTTGTGGTCAATATTTCGCGGTAAGTGTGTATCATTCGTACTGATCCGGAGTCAATACGGCTCCAGATCACTGCAACCGTAGAAGAACAAGGGTTACCATGTACCGCGTACTGCTCGCAACGGCGGCAGCTATTGTGCTGCCGTTCTCGCTTTGTGCTCAATTGCTCATCGGACAGGATGCCTATCTGGTGCAGCAGGAAAGCCGCACCTTCCCGAATGGTCGGACCACTCCAGCCAGAACGTTCCTGATGAAACGTCCGGAGGCGGGCACCTACCTCCCTGGCCGAGTACTCGTCAAGACTCGCGCCGTGCACGGCGTTCACAACGGTCAGAACCACATCATGGGGAGCGATGCCAATATCGCCCTGCAAGCCGCCAACGTTTCCGAGGTCACGTCGGCCTTCGGTTCGGATCGCGCGTCGGCAGCCCCCTACGATCAGATCGTACTGGAGTCGATCACCGGACTCGATCGCACCTACGAGATCCGCTACACCGAGCCGATCGACCCGTTCGATCTGTGCAAGCAGCTGATGCTGGCACCCGATGTAGAGTATGCAGCACCGGTGTTTATCCACCAGCTGTCATACACCCCGAACGACCCGCTGTTCGGACAGCAGGCCTGGCTCACGGCAATGCGGATGCAACAGGCCTGGGATGTGACCAAGGGCAGCAAGGATGTGATCGTGGCCATCGTGGATTCTGGCACCGACTGGGAACACGTAGACCTGAAGAACCAGATCTGGAACAATGCCGACGAGATCCCGAACAATGCCAAGGACGACGACGGTAACGGCTACGTGGATGATGTCCGCGGCTGGGACTTCGTGGGCAACGTCACCATCCAGGAAGCGTTCAGCGGCGTACTCAAGCCCGACAACAACCCCAAGGTGAACTACCCCACGATCAACGGCACCAATGGACACGGCACAGTGGTAGCTGGCTGCGCCGGTGCCACCACGAACAACGCCACGGGTGTGGCCAGCACGGGCTTCAACGTTACGCTCATGCCGTTGAAGTGCGGCTCGGATCGTAACGACGTCCCCTCCATCCTCGAGGGCTACACCGCTATCCGATACGCCGCCGACAATGGTGCGCACATCATCAATTGCTCCTGGGGTGGCCAGGGCGAGAGCCCCGGCATGCAGGATGTGATCGACTATGCCATGGCGAAGGGGGCTCTGGTGGTGGCCGCATCCGGGAACGACGGGCGTAACAATGACGTCACGGCCCAGAACCCGGCGAATCTGGACGGCGTGCTTTCCGTGGGCGCTAGCAACAACAGCGACCGCGTGACCGGCTTCTCCAATTACGGATGGGCCGTTGACGTGTACGCCCCCGGCCAGAGCATTCTGAGCACGTGGCAAGGCGATACCTATAATGCCCTTACGGGCACGTCCTTCTCCAGCCCCCTCGCCGCCGGCGTGGCCGCCCTTGTCAAAGCCGTTCACCCCGACTGGACGCCGGAGATGATCTCTGCACAGATCCGCGCTACCTGCGATCCGCTGCAGAACGTCCCCGCCGGCCAACGGACGCTGTACTTCGGCCGGGTGAACGCCGAGCGTGCCGTGAAAGCCAATGCCTCGTTCACCTCTGGTGAGCGCTATCCCGGTCTGTCGGTCGTAGGCGTTGCGATCAGCGGCGGAGGCGTGATCCGAGATCTGCAGCCGACCAACATCGACGTTACGATCAAGAACGTGCTCGCAGAAGCAACCAACACCACAGCCGAGATCCTGCTCAGCACGGCAGGTGTGAAGGTCCTGTCCGGTACAACGGTCGACCTTGGAACGATCGGACACCAACAGCAGAAGGCGGCAACGATCACGTTGCAGCTCGACGAGAACTTTCCCTGGTATCAGACGGACCTGGAAGTGCAGCTCGTCCTCCGCAGCGGCGGTTACATCAACTATGCTCGCATTCCTGTTCCGGTGCAGCTTACCACCAACAACCAGCACGACGCTTTGATCGCCCCTTCCGGCGGATCCCTGCCGATGGAGAAGGTGGCACTGGCTCCCAACGGCGCGCTGTGGGCTTGCGGCACGTATCAGTCAACGCCCATCTTCCTTCGATCCGGCGCCAACAACCTCGCACAACTGCCCTATCGCGTGACCAGTGCTCTGAGCGTGGTCACCGCCTCTCATGCCGTGATCGGCGGCGTGCGCAACGGAGCACCGACGATCTCCACGACCACGAACGGCGGCTCTTCCTGGACCCACACAACGGTCACCGCTACCATGTCCAGTGTGGCCGGAGTGAATATGATCACCGACAAGATCGGCCTGGCTGTTGGCAACGCTGCCAACACCCGCTTTGGCATCATGAAGACCACGGATGGTGGCCAGACCTGGGCAGCCGTTAGCACCGCTCCGCTGATCAGTGGATCGGAGACCGTGATCCCGTCCACGGTCTGCTTCTTTGAAGACGCCCTGTGGTTCGGCACGTCTGGCAATCGTGTGATCTACACGCTTGACGGTGGATCGACGTTCGGTCAAGGCCGCCTGACCGTGAGCGGTGCGGTGATCCAGTCGATCGCCTTCCGCGACAAGGCCAATGGTTGTATGCTCTACCGCACGGCGTCCGGGGCCAATGCTCCGTACCGGATCGCCACGTCTCGTGGATCTGGCGCTACCTGGCAAGCGAACGTCTTTGACCCGACAACGTTGGGGATCACACCGGTCGAGGTACAAAGTCCGGGTGGACACCACGTGCTGATCGGTGCCGGAAGTGAAGTCTTCGGCAGCGACAACAACGGTGAACAATGGCAGGTGATCCTGTCAAAGCCTACGGGTACGATCGTCTCGGCAAGCGCCCGCGAGATCTCGCGCTCCACACTGATCATGGGCGGAGACGGACTGGGCCAGTTGCAGTACCGGTACTCCGGTCCCAACGGCACCAAGATCCTCGTGCTCGCCAGCGATGTGATCAATTACGACACGTTGGAGGTGAACCGGAATCGCCAGCGCTTCGTGCAGGTCACGAGCACGGGTGAATCGGACGTGCGGATCGACTCCGTCACGATCACACCGGTGGGTGCGACTCCAGACAGTGCGTTCCGGATCACGAATGCCCTTGATGCCGTCATTGCGCCCGGCTCGTCGGACCAGCTTGGCGTGCGCATGTATGCCACCACACCTGGCAACTACGAAGCCATGTGCCAGATCTACACCAACGGCAACCCTGCGGTACTGCAGGCCACACTCAAGGGAGTCGTCGTCGAACCCGTGAACTCCGTTGCCGAAGACCTGCTCGATCGAGCGGTTGCGATCGCGCCCAATCCGGCATCGGCCTTCGCTACCATCGAATTGCCATTGGGCGCAACGGTCACGGTCACCGATCTCCAAGGCCGCCCCATGGGAACATGGCCGTCCGCGGAGAATGGTTCGCTGCAACTGGACGTCTCGGCTTTCGCCACCGGAGCCTACGTGGTCACGGTCTCGAATGGCCCGACCACGATTCACCGTCTTCTGTCCATCAGCCGATAAGGACCCATGATGCTGCGTCGCCTCTCCTGCCTTGCCATCGCTGTGGCACTTACCGCGTCTGCGCTATCGGCACAGACCTACCGGATCACCGTCAGCCAGTCGGGCAAGTCGCTGGGTGCGATCGAGTTCAAGCTCCTACCCGAAGTAGCCCCCAAGCATGCGGCTTTCATGGTGGCGCGGATCGCTGAGGGGTTCTATAATGGCTCGGCCTTCCATCGCGTGATCCCCGGATTCATGATCCAGGGTGGCGATCCGAATTCGATCTCGGGACCCAAGAGCACTTGGGGGACAGGGGGCTATCCTGAACGCGTTCCTGCCGAGTTCAACAGCCGTAAGCACGTCCGTGGCATCATGTCAGCTGCACGAACCACGGACCCCAACAGCTTTGGTGGACAGTTCTTTATCTGCGTGGCCAATGCCCTGTTCCTGGACGGACAGTACACCGTTTTCGGGGAAGTGACCAGCGGCATGAACGTGGCCGATCAGATCGTAAGTATGCCGCGCGATGGCAACAACAATCCAGTGAACAAGGTCTCGATGGTCATCAGCGAGGTCACCACTTCTGTTCATGAGGAAGGATACGAGTCCACCCTGACGATCCATCCACAACCGCTACGATCTTCGGCGATCATCACGGCACCGAAGGATGCTACCATCCGCATCCTTGATCTGAGTGGCAGTCTCGTCATGCAAGAAGATGTTAACGCCGGCACGAGCACCATCGATATGAGCGAACTGCCGTGCGGTGCATATGTGGTGATTGCGGAGTTTGAAAACGGCTTGACGTATAGGCCCATGCTGGTGGCTGAGCCATAGAGGCTGACTGGACGGCATCTAGTCGCTCAAGCGAATACTCAACCTTGTGAGGTGGGCATTCTCAGGGTCAAGCCTAACGACACTGGTCTGTTGACTCGTTTGCTGATTATCAAACGACCCGCCATGATGCTCAAACTGCAGGCCGCTGAATACCTGGCTGCCCTGCGCCTCAATCGTAGCCAGGTTTCCATCGATGACGATGGGCAGATCAAGACCAGAGAGCGTGTATTCGGTGCTTGAACCTCCCCTTCCCGCACCATTGTGACCCCACGATTCACTGGAGCTACCTGCTGAGACCGACAATCGCCGGAACACCCTACCTGATGCATCGATCGCAATGCCACTGTTCGACCGCTTACGCTTTCGCGATTGCATGGTCTCCTCTACAACATCATAGACATATGGAAGGTACTCAGGAGAAAGAAGCGTATCGCACCACGGCCAACGAGATCCATACGACAATGTCGTGGCGATCTCCCGTACGCCGCGGATCTCATTTTGAGAGGACGTTCGATACCAACATGGAAGAGTAAGAACGATCTCAGCTTTGCCGTAGGGCACCAACGGCAACGGCTTTTCATGGGGCTGATATTCACGTTTGGAACGGAGGTAGGTGCGGCGTCGTTCGAGATCATCGATCGACACCAACGACACTGGCGCCGACGTCGTTGAACCACAGACGACCGTCGCCCTGACATATCCTGAAGAGCGGTCCTTGATGATCCCGTAGGTACCTCCAAGCTCGATCCGTTCATTCCAAACCCTGTCAAGGGAAGGGTCATACCGCACTTCGATCGACTCACCAGGGTAGGCTCGTTCTGGGTTCCACGTCATATCCGTTTCGACGACCACTGTATCGTACCCCCTCTCCACCCATCCCTGAGCAACAGGATATCCGGTGTGGCGTTCTAGGAATCGTAGCATCGCTCCAGGTGGATCGAATTCAGGAATGGATTTAATGACGAGCACACGATCGTCAATGGACATGGCAGGGTCAAACACAGGATCGTAGAGTGCACCATTAAACTCCATAACCAGGCCTGGGTAATACACCGAAGCTCTCACTCTGTCGCCTGGGACGACAACGTTGCCGGTAAGGTAACCTGATCCGACGGTGAGCGAGTCAAGAGAATACGACTGGGCCGGAAGGTGAGACGTGCTGCTGTCACTTGTGTTGAGTATCCTGATGGTGCGAGGCACCGACGACTCGGGCAGTGCAACTCTGTGCAGTGAGATGAGATATCCGTCGACCCGTACAATGCTGTCGGAGGGATCCGAAGGGATCTTGACGCCATCGATCTCGATCTCGATCTCTCGGGGCGGCATCCAGTATCTCGTTTGAATGTACAGCGGAGACGAGTATGACCACCGGTCGTTCTTGGCAAAGACTTCTTTGATCTCGATCGTGTCGAACTGACTTGAACCGGCACTGTCTGCTACCACAAGGTCGTTTGGCGATTCAATGAACTGATGGTCCAGAACGCTGGGCTTTTCCAGGATCCGGTAGAGCTTCGGGCGACCCAACCCAACTACACGAGGTGCAACGAAGGAAATCTTGGAGGTTGATGCCCGCACCACTCTGCTGTTGATATCCTTGAACTGAACGCGGTAGCGATCAGCACCGTAGTCCTCAAACTGACCATGCAAGGTAACGGTGTCACCGATGAGGACCATTTGTGGCGTTAACGAATCTATACGTCCCCAGACGCTATCAACGTTCGGCTGATGTGGGTCTGAGCATCCATAGACAGCCACAAGGATGGCCATGCATGAGATCGAAATATGTGTTCTGCGAACCATAGAATGCATGCAATGGCAGGATTTCAGCGAAGTTGTTACCCGAACGAACTTTTCGACATGTCAGCGCCGCCCATGAGGTGGCGCTTGCGTTTTTGGCGCAGGTAGACGTACAGGATGTATCCTCCGCCGCCAACCAGAAGAAGTACGAAGATCAGTGTGCCGAACTGGAAGGTGCCGGGATACACGCCAACCGTACCGTCGGGATTGGCAACCGTGTACGGACGCGAGTAGTAGAAGGCCGGATGAAATGGCATGTGGTAGTACCACGGAATGGCACCCATCATGTAGCCCATCATGAAACCGTCGCCCATGCCGCCATAGCGGTGCACCGTGTAGTTGGTAGCTCCTGTGGCCCCGGGGATCGCTCGGGTTTCGGTGCGACGCGGTGTGCCATAGCGTGAGGTGTAGTCCCGAGACGACGACAAGCGGGAGCCACCAAAGGCATTGGAACCGGTGCCGACCGGCGTTCTTGATGTGCGCGTGGTCGGACGGGAGCCGTACTGACGTCCCGACGGTGGGAGGGAGCGCCGATCGGTGCTGCGGCGAGAACCACCGAACGAGCGAGACCCACCGGAGCGCGGCATGGAACGCGGCGTGGAGCGCGGTGCTGAGTACGACCGACGTCCACCAAAGCTGCCACCCCGGCGCTGCGCGGCCAGGTCGTCCGGAAGGATCATCAGGAACACGGCCACGATCACGGCCAACAACGAGATCGATCGTACACGACCCAACATCAGAACACTCCTTCGGTCGTAAGCCGACCATCTTCTTCGCGATACACGATGTCTGCCTTGAACTCCGGACGCTCCGGGATCTCCTTCTTGCCACCAAAGAACCCGAACAAGCCCCCTTCAGGAGCCGTTGGCGCCTTGATGTGTACGTACAGGCTTACAATACCCACCTGTTCCTGGTTATTGATGGCCACGATGGTCGATTCGATGTCGCCGTCGCTGTCAACGGTCAACAATGTCATCTGCGCCGCCTCTTCCTCGGTGAACATGGGCTCGGACAGCTGCACGTTCTCCAGGTAGTCCTGCATCACGTTCTTGGTGTAGAACTGGCCGTCCGAGCCCTCGTACTGGATGATGGCGTCGAACGTACCCTCTTCGTCCAGATTCAGGAAGATCTCCTTGACCCCCCGAAGCTGCTGGCCGTTGTAATAGACTGCCGTGGTGGGCAGCAATCCGTTGCTTTCGATACTGAATTCTGGCATAGCCGAAACTACGACGAACAACGGGGTTGGAGGTTGCAGACGGGGTCGGCAAGGCGGTATCTTCGACCACCACCCAGCAAGGAGTCCGTATGGCAGGCGAGGATCCGGGAATCATGTTCAGTTCGGGCGATCCATATGAGCGCCCATCCTTCACGCTCGGGATCGAAGAGGAGTACATGGTCCTCGACCCCGAGACCTACGACTTGCGATCCCATGTGAACCTGGAGCTGATCAGCAAGGGGCGCGTGCTGTTGCACGAACACATCAAGCCCGAGATGCACGGCTCGATGCTGGAGATCGGTACGGGGATCTGCAAGAACACGGCAGAGGCCAAGTTCGAGGTCACCAAACTGCGGTCGATCGTCAGCCACCTGGCCAAGCAGAATGGCCTGCTGATCGGGGCCGCCTCCACGCACCCGTTCGCCCATTGGGAAGACCAGGATATCTATCCGGACGATCGCTACCAGATCATCCTCGAAGACATGCAGCTGCTGGCTCGCTCGCTGCTGATCTTCGGCATGCACGTGCACGTTGGCATCGAGAATCGCGAGATCCAGATCCAGCTGATGAACGAAATGCGGTACTTCATGCCGCACATCCTGGCCATCTCGACCAACTCTCCCTTCTGGGAAGGGTCTGATACGGGACTGAAGAGCTTCCGCAGCAAGATCTTCGAACGATTTCCGCGCACGGCACTGCCCGACCTCTTTACCGACTGGAGCGAGTACCAGCACTATGTGGACCTGCTCGTAAAGACCGGGTCGATCGACAACGCCAAGAAGATCTGGTGGGATATCCGTCCGCACCCATTCTTCCCCACACTTGAAGTGCGGATCTGCGATCTGCCGATGCGCGTGGAAGAGACCGTGGCCATTGCCGCTCTCTGCCAAGCCGTGGCGGCCAAGCTCTACTCCCTGTACCAGAAGAACCTGTCCTTCCGGCAGTACCGTCGCTCCCTCCTGATGGAGAACAAGTGGCGCGCCGTGCGCTATGGTCTGGACGGCAAGCTGATCGACTGGGGACGTCAGCGTGAAATGCCCGCCCGCGACTTGATCAAGGAACTCCTCGAATTCGTGGATGATGTGGTGGACGACCTGGGGTCGCGCAACGAGATCGCCTATGTAGAGCGTATCCTCGAAGAAGGTAGCGGCGCCGACCGCCAGCTGAAGGTCTTCAAGGAGACCGGCGACATCCGCGAGGTGGCCAAGTACATTCAACAGGAGACCACCGCCGGCCTGTTCGATGACGTTACGCCATATCTAGACACCATCAAGAAGCCGTCCAGCGATGCGATCGAAGAGAAGATGACGTCTCTGAGGAGTGAGACGGATCCGAGTTAATCTGCTAATCTGCTAATCTGCTAATCTGCTA
>JANJTN010000053.1 GCA_024711065.1 bacterium | reverse complement strand
AAGTAACGTCTACCAGCGTGCCGTTGCGGCGGATCTTGGGTCCACTCAACCGGTTCTCGTTTACCAGCGCCGGCATGGCCAGGCGTCCGGCGTCGCACATCCAGTACGTGTTCACGTGCATGTTCGTGCGCGGTTCGGTGCGCAGCACTTCGTTGTTCATCACGCCGATCGAGACGTTGCAGCCACGAGCACAGCCCGGGCAGACCGAATCGGTGAACGACATCTCCCAGACGCGGGCCTTGAACCGGAAGTCCATGCTCGTCAGAGCACCCACCGGACAGATATCGATCACGTTCATCGAGTACGGACTGTCGAACGTGGTTCCCGGGAACGTGCGGATCGTGACCTTGTCGCCGCGCTGCACGAAACTCAGCACTGGCTGTTCGGCCACCTCTTCGGCAAAGCGGATACAGCGCGAGCACGAGATACAGCGCTCACCGTCGAACATGATCTGAGGACCAAGCTCTACGCGCTTTTCCTTGTGCGTCTTCTCTTCGTCGAAGCGGCTTTGACCCTTCGAATGCTCGAAGGCATATTCCTGCAGCTTGCACTGTCCGGCTTCATCACAGATCGGACAGTCCAGCGGGTGGTTGATCAGCAGGAACTCCATCACGGCGTTCTGTGCCTGCTCGGTCTTGGGACCGGACGTATCGATGTACATACCGTCAGACACAGGGGTCGCACAGGCGATCTGCATCTTCGGCATCCAACCGATCTCCGGCGCGCCGTCGTCCTTGAACATCAAGCCGCCGTCGGCCCCCTTCCGCTGCATGCCCACGTTCACGAGACACATGCGGCAATTGCCGGCTACCGACAGTGCCGGGTGCCAGCAGAAATGCGGGATGGTGATGCCGACCTCCAGGGCCGCCTCGATGATGGTTTGTCCGTCCTTGGCCTGGATCGCCTGGCCATCAATATGGATCAGTGGCATGAAGGTCCTTCGATTCCACAGTTCGGTCGCAGATCGGGGCAATAATACGACGTTTCGAGCATTTGAAGGGGGCTTGCCACGATGGTTCGCACCGAACCACGTACGCCGATTTCCTATGTTTGGCGCATGCAGAAGACCCTGATCACCACCATGGCCCTGGCAGCATCGCTGCTGTTGGCATCCTCCACCGCTACAGCCCGTACGCCCACGAGTTTCCTACCCCTTTCGCTCAGCTATGCCTGGCCCGGCGGCGGCTTGTCCGATGACGTTGCTCCCGATCCTGCGCTTGGATTCTCACTAGGCTACCGGTATGGTACCGATCGGCACTTTCACATCTCGGCGCGTGCAACCTGGATGCGCATGACGCTGGGCACGGTGGACACGATCGATTACACCGGCTTCGGCCTTACCCACATCGGATTGCTTGGCGGTGTGCAGTATCGCTTCCTCAAGCACGGATGGTCGCCGTACGTGGAAGGCGAAGTGGGTATGGGCATCATGTTCGCCGATAAGGAAGTGGCGAACATTCCACAGCGCATCGACGAACTCACAGAGGTCAAGTTCAGCTATGCCGGCGTTGTGGGAGTGCTGATCCCTCTCTCGGAACGTGTGAATCTGGATCTGGCAGGACGTTATCAGATCACGTTCGTCAGCGGCAACTTCACGTCGATGGCCGCTCATGCCGGCATTCAGTACGCTCTGTTCTAGGGCTTCTTGAGGTCCGAGATCGACGACTGTTGCTGGATCTCCTGGGCGTGAGCATGGATCTCCGGTTCGAGCTTGGCTTCTACCGCGCGCCAGATGCGCTGACACGGGAAGCGGTTCTCGTACAACGCCCGGCCGATCACCACGGAGTCCACATTCTTCGGCGCATGCTCCTGCAGGTCCCACAGCTGCTGCGGTGATGCGATCCCTCCGGCCATGGTCACCTTGATCTGCGATCCGGCGGCATCGCACACACGGCGCACCGTATCCATGTCCTCACCGGACAGAGCCCCCTCCCAATCGCGTTCGGTATAGATGATGCGGCGTCCACCCAATTCCCGCACCCGCGCGATGTAGGCTTCGTCATCCACCATCCCGACACCTTCGCCAAGGTCTACGGTGGCTTCGTGCGAACGCAGCCCGAAGATCACGCGGCTGCTGCCCACGGAGTGCACCAGCTCGGCTACGCCTTCCGGGTCGGTCCAGGCCGTGATGTTCACCACCACCCGATACACACCTGCCTGTAACAGCATACGTACCACATCCAGCTTGGCCTGGAACGTCACGAATTCCACCGGGATGTCCACGGACTTCTGCATGGCCACCACCTGCTGCAGCGTGGCATCGTCGTCGCGTCCGGCGAACGAGTCAGTATCGGTCACATGGATGCACTTGGCGTTCTCGCGCCGCCACAGCTGCGCCACTTCAACCGGATGGTCGGCCATCTCGGCATACAGTTTCTCCGTCCCCGGTTCGCCAAGGATGTTCCGGGCACAATGCCCGTCGGCAAGATCAATGGCGGGGATGATGAGGAGGGGTCTCATGAAGCGTTTGAACGCTTGAACGTTTGAACAGTTGAGTTCGACACGAACTCAAACGTTCACATGTTCAAATGTTGAATCATTGTTTCAGTGCGGCTCGAATGATCGCCTCGGTAGAGTCGGTGATCGAAGGGTCGGCGCTGATCGCGGCCTTGACGGCTTTCTCGGCCGCCGGGCGGGCATAGCCCAGGGCTTGCAGTGCACTGACGGCGTCGTCGGCCGTTTGTGACAGGGGGCTTGCAGCAACGCCTGTTTCACTGCCGGACGGAACCACACCGATGATCTTCTCGCGCAATTCTACCACGATGCGCTCGGCGGTCTTCTTGCCGATGCCGGGTAGTCGCGTGAGCGCGGTCACGTTGCCGGTGGCAATGGCCTTGCGCAATCCGTCCAGCGTAGTGGCCGAAAGAATGCCCAGCGCCGTGCGGCCGCCCACACCCTGAATGGTGGTCAGCAGCTTGAACGCTTCTCGCTCCGGATCGGTCAGGAATCCATAGAGCTGCATGGCATCCTCGCGGACCGCCAGAATGGTGAGCAGCGTCACATTCTCCCCTTCTGCCGGCACGAGGTCCAGGGTGGACAATGGAACGCTGACGGCATACCCCACCCCCTGACAGTCGATCACGACTTCCATTCCGCCCTTGCGGGCCACACGTCCACTGAGTTGGCTGATCACGGTACAAACATCCAGAATCCTGCCGAATCAATCATCGAAAGCCCCTTACATGAACACCACCGAGATCGGCGACTATGCCGAGCAGCTTGCGGCCGAGTATCTGGAGCGGCATGGCTATCGGATCCTGAATCGGAAGTACGAGTACAAGAACCTTGGCGAGATCGACATCATCGCCGAGAACAACGAGACGCTGGCCTTTGTAGAAGTGCGCTACCGCACCAGCACCGCCTACGGCGTGCCCGAAGCCTCACTCGGTCCGACCAAGCTGAAACGGATCCGCCGAACGGCCCTGATGTGGCTGACGCTATTCAACCGACACGGCACTCCCTGCCGGTTCGACGTGATCGCCGTAGACCTTGTAGGAGGCCATCCCGTGCTTCGGCATCTGCAGGGATGCTTCTAGCTCGGCAAGGGCACTATCTTTGCCCACATGTGGCAGTACATCCTGAAGCGCATCCTGCTCTTCATCCCTACCCTCTTCATCATTACGGTGATCTCCTTTGGGGTCAGCCGGCTGGCTCCGGGCGACCCTGCCGCTGCCAAGGTGGGGCAAGGGGCTGAAGGGGGCATGGGCGAGCGCTCCACGATCAACGAGAAGACCATTGAGCTGATCCGCAAGCAGTGGCACCTGGACAAGCCGATCTGGCAGCAATATGTGATCTGGACGGGCGGCTTGTTCGGCTTCCAAATGGCTCCGGCCTTTGAAGATGGGCAGACGTCGTGGTCCAAAGCGTCGTTCACGGGCGTGCCAGATTTCGGCAAGTCGTTCATCGACAACCGGCCGGTGTTCGACAAGATGCTGGACCGCGTTCCGGTGACGCTCACGATGAACATCCTGGCTATCGTGATCGCCTATCTGATCGCCGTGCCGCTTGGCGTATACTCGGCCACGCATCCGAGCACGCCGTTCGACCGTTTGTCGACCTTCATTGTCTTTGCCCTGTACTCCCTTCCCATCTTTTGGGTGGGTACCCTTGCCGTGACCTTTCTGGCCAATCCCGAGTTCCTGGCGTGGTTCCCCAGCGGCGGCCTGCAGTCCCCTGCTGCAGCGGCCTGGAGCCCTTGGCGGCAGTTCACCGACTATGCGTACCACATGGTGCTGCCCATGATCGTGTACGTGTATGCCGACTTCGCCTTTATCTCGCGCCAGATGCGCTCGTCGATGCTGGAGGTGATCCGTCAGGACTACGTCCGCACGGCCCGCGCCAAGGGTTTGGACGAACGTCGGGTGATCTACAAGCACGCCTTGCGCAACGCTCTGATCCCGCTGATCACGATCCTTGCGGCCGTGCTGCCGCGGTTGATCGGTGGATCGGTGATCGTGGAGACCATCTTCAGTATCCCGGGTATGGGTGAGTTGAGTTACAAGGCCCTGATCGGCCGCGACTATCCGATGATCATGGCGGTGTTTACCATTTCGGCCACGCTCACGCTGATCGGCATGTTGATCAGCGACATCCTGTACTCCGTTGCCGATCCTCGTATCTCGTTCGGGAAGAAAGCCTCATGATCTTCCGTAGATCCCAACGCAAGGCCAGCCGCGTGGTGTCGGACGTGATGCCCGACCACTCGGGCGAGAGCTACAGCGCCTTCGTCCGCCGGCAGTTCCGCAAGTCCACCTTCGGCATGATCTCCGTCTGGATCGTAGCGTCCATCTCGGCTGTGGCACTCCTTGCGGATTTCCTAGCGAACGACAAGCCCCTTGCCGCCTCGCACCAGAACACGGTGATCTTTCCGGTGTTCAAGCAGTATGCCGTGGACCTTGGCTGGGCGGAATGGGGCAAGGAGTATGTAACGATCGACTGGAAAGAGCTGGACTACGACTGGGCCGTGTTCCCGCTGGTACCGTATGCGCCGGGCACAACGGACAAGACGTTGATCTCGCTCAAGGACAGGGCTCCGTCGGGTCATCACTGGCTTGGGACCGACGGCATCGGCCGCGACGTCCTGGCCGGCCTGATCCATGGCTCGCGCTATGCCCTGGCCATCGGTATCGTGGCCATGTCCATCGCCCTGAGCATCGGGATCCTGCTCGGCGCTGTAGCCGGCTTCTTCGGCGGCATCGTCGATATCGTGATCTCGCGGATGATCGAGGTGGTGATCACGTTCCCGACGTTCTTCCTGATCATCACCATTGTTGCCATGCTCGAACAGGGTTCGATCGAACTGCTGATGATGCTGATCGGACTCACGGGGTGGACACCGATCGCGCGCTTTATGCGGGGGGAGGTGTTGCGCGTGCGCAATCTGGACTATGTGAGTGCAGCCACGGCTCTTGGCTTTTCGACGCCTCGTGTGATCTTTCGGCACGTGATGCCCAACGCCATCGCGCCGGTCCTCATCTATGCGGCGTTCGGTGTTGTGAGCGCCATCCTGTTCGAAAGCGCCCTGTCTTTCCTGGGTTTCGGCGTCCCGCCCACCGTGGTCACTTGGGGCAGCGTGCTCTACAAAGCCCGCGAGAGCACCTATTCCTGGTGGCTGGCGGTCTTCCCGGGTCTGATGATCTTCATCACCGTCAGCGCCTTCAACTTCATCGGCGATGCGCTGCGAGACGCGACCGATCCACGACTGCGAAGCTGACCCTTACCGCACCCGCTTCACACACACTTCGGTGACAGCCCATAACGGCTGCATCGGTAGCGCATCCATCTGGTAAGGGGCTAACGCTCCGTCAACCAGCTGCACCACGGCAATCTGCTCGCCAAGGACGTTGTAGATGCGGACGGGACCATCGGGAAGGTCACAACCAACCGTCTGTATTGTAGTCTCAGTCAGGACACCCTCGTCAACCGATACCGTGGGCGTTGCAATTGACAGAAGGCCTGCGTCGGTATTCGCGTAGCAATGGTGGTCAAGGCAGAAGAATTCTTTGACTTCATACTCACGTAAACTCGGGATCCTGAAGATGGCCGAGAGCGACTCACCGAAGTCCTTTGAGTCAGCAGTCAAGGTGTCATCGACGAACCAGATCGAAGCATGCGTACTGGTCGGTCGAAGATGCTTTGAAACAAATCCGAACTCCCTCCAACTCTCTCCTCCATTCGATGAATAGACACTTGGGAGATTCAAGTCCTTGAACACGAGCACATCACCCATTCGCGTCAGTTCCCTGCGGTCAGCACTGATCCAGAAATACTGATCGCCGAGAAACGCTGGTGATCCGACAGGATCGCCGTTCATATCAAATCGATGAACTCGAAGGATCTCAAGATCAATGTCGTGACCTTCCGAGCTGACTGTCAAAAAACCATCTGGCAACCCCAAGAACGCCTCGCGCCCGGCAAACCAACCTGCTGTTCCGATCCGTATCCATGTTGAAGCCCCTACCTCACGGTACCAAAGACCGTCAAACCAGTACAAACCGATGCCCTGTGCCATCCGCGAGACGAATGCTGTGGTACTCACCGACTGCATCGCTTGCCCCTCGAAGGTCCAAGCAGGACGATCCAATGGGGAGGTAAACACGGAGTCGGTGATCACCCACAGTCGGTCGTCAATGATCGTCGCGTACCGGATGACGTCATCGAAGACAGTGTCAATGGTCACGCTCGGCCCGGATGCGGCGTCTTCGATGATCGATATCCCGTTTGGACCTGCTCGGAAGTGGTCATAGAACAGAACGTAACGACCGTCAGTTGAGACCACGCTCGGAAGGGAGAATCCGTCGTGAGCAGACGTCACTCCTATCTGTTGCCAGGACTGAGCATGCAGCGACGAAACTCCGACAAGCAGCCAGACGAGGGTGGTGGCTACCTGAGGTATGTTCCGGATTCTCGATAGGGAGCACAAAGTCACGGACTCAACCGGTCTACGTGCCAGAAGTCGCCGTCCTTGCGATAGCGGATGCGGTCGTGCAGGCGCGACGGCCTGCCCTGCCAGAACTCGAAGGTATGGGGCTTGAGCACGTAGCCACCCCAGGTGTCGGGACGCGGCACGTCCTTGCCCTCGTACTCTTGGAGGAGCCGCTGGTAGCGCTCTTCGAGTTCGTCGCG
>JANJTN010000047.1 GCA_024711065.1 bacterium | reverse complement strand
AGGAATCGTTTTCGCGAGATGCCAAGCACCACCGGCGCGATGGCCGTGAACTCGTTCAGTGATCGTAGCAACGCCAGGTTGTGCTCAAGCGATTTTCCAAAGCCGATGCCGGGATCGACATAGATCTCCTCCACCCCGGCGTCTCGTGCCGCATCGGCTTGCCCCTTAAGGAAAGCGGCAACCTCGTCTACCACGTTGCCATACGTCGGTGCTTCCTGCATCGTGCGCGGTTCTCCCTGCATATGCATCAGGATCAGTGGAACGTTGCAGGTGGCAGCTGTGTGAAACATCTCGGCGTCATGCCGTCCGGCCGTTACATCGTTGATCATGGTCGCACCGGCGGTTACGGCTTCGTGCGCCACGATGGCTTTGGAGGTGTCGATACTGATCGGGATCGTGGCATCGTGACGCCGGATGCCCTCGATCACGGGGATCACGCGTTCGAGCTCCTGATCGGCCGGCACCGGCAGCGCGCCTGGACGCGTGCTTTCACCTCCGATATCCAGCAGATCGGCTCCTTGCTCTACCAAAAGCAAGGCCTGCTCGATCGCCGCCTGATGCGACTCGAACTGCCCCCCATCACTGAACGAGTCTGGCGTAACGTTCACGATGCCCATGATCTTCGGGAACATGCTGCTCACTCGGCGATGGTAGGTGAAATCAAGAGGTGGGATCGCGGGTCGGGAACACAGTGCTGGTCCGTGCGCCGGCAGGTCAGACCGGCATCACGGGGATCAGAGCATCCAGCCGGGCGATGGTCTCTGCAGCCGGCGGTGTGAGCGGCAGGCGATACTGCAGATGGATGCCTATGCGGCGGTGCAACAGATACTTCACCGGGATCGGGTTGCTCTCGAAGAAGTTGGCAGCGTACCACGGTCCCAGCTGATGGTGCAGGGTCCGTGCCTCGGCAACATCTCCGCGCAGCGCAGCGTGGATCATCGTGCCGTACGTTCGAGTGGCATAGTTGCTGATCACCGCGATCACGCCAACTCCGCCAAGGGCGATGATAGGAAGCGCCAGGTTATCGTCGCCGGCCAGCAAGGAAAACCCGGCTGGAGCATGACGAAGGATCTCGCTCATCTGACCCAGATCGGCAGAGGCTTCCTTGGTGGCGATCACGGTGGGCACCGCTTCGGCGATCGCCAGTTGCGTCTCGGCCGACATATTCAGAGCTGATCGGCCGGGCACGTTGTACAGGATCTGCGGCAGTGAAGTGGCTTCGGCAACGGCCGTATGATGGGCGATCAGGCCCGACCGCGTGGGCTTGTTATAGTAGGGAGTAACCACCAGCAGTCCGCGTACGCCGGCTTGTTCCGCCACTCGCGAAGCCTCGGCCGTGGCACGGGTATCGTTGGAACCCGAGCCGGCGATGATCGGAATGCGTCCGTCGACCTGTTCTACGGCCACTTCCCAGAGTCGACGTTTTTCGTCCAGCGTCATCGTGGCCGCTTCTCCGGTAGATCCGGCTACGACGAGACCATCTACGCCGCCGTCGAGCTGAAGGTCCACCAGGGTGCGAAAGCCGTCCACGTCCAGCGATCCATCCGGCAGGAACGGTGTGATGATTGCGGTATACAGTCCGTGCAGTGTCATGTCAGGCTCGTAGTGGTCGGTCAGAGACGGCGTCGCTTCACCAGGTATTCCCGGAGGGCTACGTCGAACGGCGTATCCGTTGTGATGCGAACATAGTCGATGTTCTGGGCATGGCAGCCACGCTTGATCTCGGTGCAGAATCGCTCCACGGAGGCCCGGTAGGCCTGCTTGAGTTGCAGTGGCTGGGTGGTGAGCTCTTCGCCGGATTCAACGTCCTTGAAGACCGCGGCAGCGCCAAAGTCGAAGTCCACTTCTCTCGGATCCAGAACCTGCAGCACCAGCACGTCGTGCCGGTTGTGGCGGAAGTGGCGAAGGGCCTGCAGGATCTCTGCCGGGTCGTCGAACAGGTCACTGATGATCACCACCAGGCCGCGGCGCGTGATGCGCTCGGCAAGACGGTGCAGGGCGGTGGCCGTACCGGTGGCATCATGTGGCGTGGCCTGCTCCAGAGCACGGATCAACTCCTGTGCATAGGAGCGCTTCGAGCTGGGTGGCAGATACACGTCCACGTCCGTGGTGTACGTTGCCAGGCCGGCGGCATCACGCTGTTGCAGGACCAGATAGGACAGGGCTGCTGCCAGGTACGAGGCGTACTGGAACTTGGTGATATGGCCCTTGGATGCGTAGCCCATGGACGCAGACTGGTCCACGGCGATCAGGCATCGGAGGTTGGTCTCGTCTTCGTACTGCTTTACGTAGTACCGGTCGCTACGACCGTAGATCTTCCAGTCGATATGCTTCAGCTCATCGCCCGGACGATACTGTCGGTGCTCGGAGAATTCTGCGGAGAACCCGTGAAAGGGGCTTTTGTGCAGTCCGGTAATGAACCCTTCCACAACCAGGCGCGCACGCAGTTCCATGCTGCCAAGTTTGGCAACAACGTCGGGATGCAGGTATTGTACGGCTCGTTCCATGATCGGCGGTATGCACCGACGATCAGGACTCGTCTGTCGTGCCGTGCAGGTTGAAATACGTGGCGTGCAGCAGCGCGAACCGGACCAGGCCGGCGGCATTGTTCACACCCAGCTTGTCCATGATCCGAGCGCGGTGGGTTTCTACCGTCCGCGGCGAGATGAACAGCTTCTTGCCGATCTCCTGGCTGGTAAGCCCCTTGGCCACCAGCGTAACGATCTCTTCTTCGCGTTTGGTAAGCGACACCGGTGGTTCGTCGGCGCGAGCCGAGTCTGCGGCCTTGCCTTCGAGCTGATTCAGGATGGTGCGGCTGAACACACGCTCGCCCACAACCACGTTGCGGATCGCTTCGACGAGTTCACTGGACGTTACCTCTTTCGAAAGGTAGCCGTCTGCCCCGGCGTACATGGCCCGTTCGATGGAGGTTTGATCATCGGCCGAGGAAAGCATGATCACGTACACGTCCTTCATGTCCGTTTTGATCCGCTGTGCAGCTTCGATACCGGACACCTG
>JANJTN010000034.1 GCA_024711065.1 bacterium | reverse complement strand
CCTGATGGCCTCGATCACAGCCAGTGGACAGGAGGACCAGACCGTGATCCTGCAGGTGTACCCGGGAACGTTTGACCTTGCCGGTATCCGTCCGGCCGTGTGGAGTACCTGGGGCAGCAACGGAACGTTCGGCATCGGCGTAGCCGTGCAGGCCGGCATTGGTGTGGGCTACCGCAATCGCTGAACCAGCCGTGGTGCGGTGAACGTTGTAACGAGGATGAGGATCCAGATCCGGCCAGCCATGATGTTATAGTCGGCCAGCAGTGTTTCCCAGGATTTTCCCGAGATCCAATGGCCAAAGCCGAACTCGAACACCAGCGTCGACCCCACCCAGAGTGTCCCTACCATCCATGCCTGGCGTGCCGTTGGCACGCGGATCCAGGATAGGGTGGCCCAGCTGACCACAAGGATGATGACGCACAGGAGCAGACTGCTAACGACGTGTGCAGCCTCCATGCCGAGTGCCGGCTCAAGGAAGGCTACACGGAACGTGCCGTTGGCGATCGCACCCACCACCAAGAGCAACCAGATCATCATAGCTCGGATCCACATCTGCTGACCTCTCAACGATGTCCATGTCACTCGACAGTTGTTGTCGAGCCATCGCAACCTACCGGACCAATCGCAGGCCAACCATGATAAGGATCATGGCGGATCGTTCGCGTCGCTCCGTGACCACGATCCAGCGCTCAAGAACTGTTCCGACCACCGTTACCGAATCGTAACCTTGCCCGCTGCGAGCCCCTTGCCAGCTTGCGTCGATATTCTGCAAGGAGTTCGGCATGGACCTGGTGGTTTTCGATCTGGATGGCACGCTCACGAATACCACGTTCGTGGATGAGCATGCGATCGTGGGGGCACTACAACAGGTGCTTGGGGTCGAGGATCTGAGTACGGACTGGAGTACCTATCTGCACTCCACCGATGCCGGGATCGTGCATGAGGTGATCTCGCAGCATCAGGGAGGCGTGAACATTGATACGCTTGACCGTGTTCAAGAGGCGTTCTTCGAGATCATGGAAAATCTTTACACGTCCTCTCCGGAACTGTTCGCACCTGTACCTGGTGCCACCGATGTGCTGAAGCGCCTGCACGGAAGGGGGCTTGCGACGGCCATCGCTACGGGAAGCTGGCGTGAATCGGCACTGTTCAAGTTGCGGGTGGGCAAGGTGTGGCACGATGGTGTGCCCATCGCCTCGTCGGACGACGATCATTCACGATCCGAGATCATTCGATCTGCCATTCGTCAGGCGCAACGGGTGCACAACGTGGAGGCCTTCGACAACGTGACCTATGTGGGCGACGGGATGTGGGACGCCCGTGCGAGCAAGAATCTGGGCATCCGCTTCATTGCCGTAGCGCTGAATGGAAAGGCGGACGCCATGCGCGCCGCCGGCATTGAGGAAGTGGTTGCCGACCTCACCCAGATCGACTCGATGCTGTAAGACAAAGCGCCCCTCGCGAGGGAGGCAGCAAGAGTCTGGATCTCGTCTGTGACGGTTAGACGTGTCCGCGGTGCAATACCACTAGGACATCATCGTGTCCCCGCCGCTATGATCTACTCCATTCTCCTGCTCGTGATCCTGCTTTCGCCACCGAGCATGGCCCATACCCAGGTGTATGTCTACCGGGACGCTGCGGATTCCACGCGGAACTGTTACCTCAAGGTGATTCCTGATGGCGAGGTCAAGGGGCTTGTCGTGCGCGACTATTCCTCACTTCCGGACACGGCCAAGGCCAGCCCCTTTCAATTCACAGACCTGATGGTGGAGCGAGGTTGGCTGGTGTTGTACACGGTAACGACAACGTCGTTCCCCGATCTGGGTTATCATGACACGTCCATGGCACTGCTGGACGAGATGATCCATGAGGTGCTGGAGGAACACGACATTGACCGGCGTCACATCGTGATCGGCGGGATCTCTTCGAGCGGAACGCGTGCCCTCCGTTTCGCACAGTGGTGCGAACAAGGCAAGAGCACACATGGGCATCGAATCGCTGCTGTTTTTGCCGTGGATCCTCCACTCGACCTGGAGCGGTTCTATCGATCGTCGGAGCGGATCATGGCGCGCGGTGTCGAACGTAGTGCCCGTTGGGAGGCCGAACTGATGCTGAGAACACTACCGCAACATCTTGGTGGTCCACCGGATCGTGTTCCGGATGCCTATGTAGAGGCTTCCGTCTATAGCCGTGGAGCCCCAATGGGTGGGAATGCTCGATGGTACGTAGACGTGCCGATCCGCCTGTATCACGAGCCGGACATTGACTGGTGGTTGAATGAACGCGCCGCCGACTACTACGACTTCAACAGCATCGATATCGCGGGCTTCGTGCAACAGGTTCGAGACCTGGGAGGGAGCCGCATCGAGTTGATCAGCACATCGGGAAAGGGCTTCGGCCCTGATGGCCAGCGGAAACCGCACTCCTGGACGATCGTGGACGAAACAGAACTCGTCTCCTGGATCAACGCGACGGTTGCGAGCAAGTAGTCTACACCAACTCGCCAAACAACGTAGCGCTGGTAGAGCGGTCGATCCGGACCTTCACGAGGTCGCCGACAACATAGCCCCTTACATCATCATGCGGGAAGATCACGGTCTTGTTGGTGTCCGACCGACCCTTCCACTCCGATGCGTTGCGTTTGGAGGGGCCTTCGACGAGGACCTCGTGCGTGCGACCGATCTCTCCCTGGTTGATCTCCGCCGCGATCTCGTTCTGAAGGGCGATCACTTCGTCGAGCCGACGTTTCTTGACCTCGTCCGGAACGTCGTCTCCCCACTTGTATGCCTTGGTGTTGTCGCGAGGTGAGTAAGCGAACATGTACGCACCGTCGTAGCGCACGGTGCGCATCAGATCGAGGGTGGCCTGATGATCCTCTTCGGTCTCGGTACAGAAACCCGTGATCACATCGGTGCTCAGGGCGCAATCGGGCATTACTTCGCGGATCTTGCGGATGCGATCCAGGTAACGCTCAACCGTGTAGGTCCGATTCATCAGCTCCAGGATCCGGTCGGAACCCGACTGGAAGGGCAGATGGATGTACTTGCAGATGTTGTCGTACTCACCCATGGCCTCGATCACGCGGTCGCTCATGTCCTGCGGATGCGAGGTGGTGTAGCGGATACGCATGTTGGGGACGGCTCTTGCCGAGGCGATGAGCAGGTCGGCAAAATCAGCGTTGTTGTCCTCGTCTCGATACGAGTCCACGTTCTGTCCCAGCAGCGTGACCTCCTTGAAGCCGGTATCCCAGAGACGCTTGAGCTCGTCGGTGATCAGCGGCAGGGAGCGCGAGCGCTCGCGTCCACGCGTGAACGGCACAACGCAATACGTGCAGAACTTGTCGCATCCGCGCATAATGCTCACCCACGCCGAGATGCCTTCGGTGCGCAGTGGTTCGATGTCGTCGTAGGTCTCCACGCGCGACAGCTTCACGGCTATGCCTTTGTCTCCACCCTGAGCGCCGGCTACGAGCTCGGGAACCCGGCGGTACTCGTCGGGGCCTACCACGATGTCGACCACGTCCTTGTCCAGCAGGTCCTTCCGCAGTCGCTCGGCCATGCAGCCCAGCACACCGATCACCATGTCCTCGCGCTTCTTCTTGAAGAAGTTCAAATGACGCAGCCGCTCGTGGATCTTCTTCTCGGCATTGTCGCGGATCGCACAGGTGTTCAGCAGTACCACATCGGCCTCTTCCACCGAGTCCGCCCTCTCGTATCCGCTTTGATGCAGAACGCCCAGCACGATCTCCGAATCGGACACGTTCATCTGGCAGCCATAGGTCTCCACGTACACACGCCGTCCCGTCCCGGTGGAATGGAAAGGGGCTTCGGCCTGTGAAGCCTGCTGCGGGTCCAGTACTGGTAGATCGATGGTCGGCATCTCGCAAAACTAATGCACTAATGCACTGATGCACTAATGCTCTCATGTACGGATGCACTCATACTCTCATGTACGAGTGCGGGAATGCGCCAATACCGGGATGTCACGTTTTGGTGGGTTGCGTGCACGGCAGGGTACACCATTGGGAGTACGCCATGCCATCACCCCTGCAACAGCGATCGTACGAGCTGATCGTTCGTGCCGGGAGCATCCCGGTCAAACAACCCTTGGACCCCAGAGTGCAGCTCTTGCTTGAGCGACTGTTCCGCAATGCCATTGACCTCGGAGCGGAACTGGAATGTGCTCTGGGCGGCATGGACCGCGAGATGTTCCAGTACCACACGTACGAACTGAACATGCTGATCCGCCAGGTCAAGCTCTGGATACGTCTCCTGGACGATCTAGGAGAGATCGAACCCGAGGTAGCCCAGCCCTTGCACGCGATCGCCGAAGAGGTACACGCTCTTGTGCTGGCCGCGCTTCGAACCCTCAAAGCCGAGAGGAATTAGAGTAGAGGACTCCTGCGATCGAGGATTCGAGCATGAGTGCATCAGTGCATTAGTGCATCAGTGCATGAGTGCATCAGTGCATGAGTGCATCAGTGCATGAGTGCATCAGTGCATTAGAACTTGCTCTCCAGGAAGTATGGCAGCATGGCCCGCCAGGTTGGCCAGTCGTGACTCCACTCGGAGTCCCAGAGGTCGATCTCGTGGGGGATGCCTTTGGCTTCCAGGATGCGGCCGAAGTCGATGCTGGCCTGCGGATCCTCGTAGGCGCCGCGGCCCGAGGCGATGTGGACGTGATGCTTGCTGCGAAGCAGGTTCAACCAGTACTCGTCGTTCAGGTTGGGCAGGTAGTCCATCGGCGAGTTGAAGTAACAGTCCTGGTCGAAGTAGCCCTTGGTGTAGGCCTTCAGGTCATAGATGCCGCTCAGACCGATCGTGCCGGCAAACACATCCGGACGTCGGAAGTAGTTGTTCACGGCGTGCAGTGCCCCAAGCGACACACCGCTGGTGTAGATCGGTACCTCGCCGTCGCAGTCCCGGTAGATGTGCGGGACCACTTCTTCGATCACGTACTGATTGAACTGCTGATGGCGGATCGCCTTGTCGCGCGGATGCATCTCGTGGTTCAGCCAACTCTCGCTGTTGATGCTGTTGATCGAGTACACCTTGAACTTTCCGTCCTCGATGTACTTCTTGATCGAGTCGATCAGATAGAACCGCTCATACTCCAGATAGTCGGCGGCCGCACTCGGGAACATCAGAAGGGCATTGCCATAGTGACCGTAGGCAACGATCTCCATGTTCTTGTTCAGGTTCGGGCTCCACCAGGAGGTGATCTCGCGTCTCATTGGGGTATTGGGGATTGGGTATGGGGGAATGGGGAATGACCAGAGTCGCTAATGTACGGAACCACCATTCCCCATTCCCTATTCCCCATTCCC
>JANJTN010000214.1 GCA_024711065.1 bacterium | reverse complement strand
GGAAAGCGGAAAACGGAAAGTGGAAAACGTCACATTTCGCTAAGGACCAGCCACGGAGCCGTATGAGCTATTATGACACTATAGCCGCCAACCCACTTCGCCGCGACACTCATGATCTGGCTGTCATTGTTGGGCAGCTTGTCAGAGAGATTCAGTCGGTGCAACGAGAGTATGACATCACGCGCCAACTCCTGAGGTCCACGGTCTCCATCGGAGCTAACCTGCTGGAGTCGCAGGGGGCCGCCTCCACGGAAATGCTCACATCCAGATTGGAGATATCCTACCGAGAGTGCTGCGAGTCTCGATTCCATTTAAGCATCCTAACCCACATGCAGTTGGTGCCGTCCGATGTTTCTGAGGAACTTGACGCACGATACGACTCGATCGGCGCACGCCTCTACAGCGGAATCAGACGCTTACGCCATGAGCTCGATCAATCAAGTGCGCACTCGCGCTATCGTTGAACCCGAACCTCCGCTTTCCGTTTTCCGCTTTCCGCTTTCCGTTTTCCGCTTTCCGCTTTCCGTTTTCCGCTTTCCGCTTTCCGTTTTCCGCTTTCCGCTTTCCGTTTTCCGCTTTCCGTATTTTACGCCATGGACTCCATCGAAACGGTTGTCGAGCTGTTCTCGTCGTTACCGACCATTGGCAAGAAGACCGCCCGACGTCTGGCCTTTCACCTGCTCAAGCAGCCCAAGGCCGATGTAGAGCGATTCGCTTCGGCCATGGTGCAGATGCGCACCAGTGTTCAGGAGTGCACCAGCTGCCACACCTTTACCGATCGAGAGATCTGCCTGATCTGCGCTTCAGAGAAGCGAGATCGGACCGTGATCTGCGTAGTGGAGCAACCCACGGACGTGATGGCGGTGGAGCGCACGGGCGACTTCCGGGGTGTGTACCACGTGCTGCATGGGGCCTTGAATCCTTTGGACGGCGTGGGTCCGGACGACATCCGCCTGCAAGCCCTGATGGCGCGGCTCGGTCCATCCATCTCCGAGGTGATCCTGGCCCTGAATCCCACGGTCGAAGGCGAAGTGACCACGCAGTACATCTCGCGCATGGTAAGCCCCCTGCAGATCTCGGTCACGCGGATCGCACGCGGTGTGCCCGTAGGTGCCGATCTGGAGTTTGCCGACGATGCTACGCTGGCCCGGGCTCTGGAAGGGCGCATCCCGGTATGAGCACCTGGTACGAAAGCTGGTTCGAAAGCCCCTGGTACATGAAGCTCTACCGTCACCGCACGGAAGACGAAGCGCGGCGAGCAGTGGACCTGATCGAACACGTAGCACGCGTGCCTCATGGCGCACGCATCCTGGATCTTGCTTGCGGCTACGGCCGCCACGCCCTAGCACTAGCCGAGGCAGGATACACGGTGGTGGGCCTGGACGCTTCGCGGTTCCTGATCGAGCGCGCTCGGGAGATCTACCCGCATCCCCGAGCCTCATACGTGATCGGCGATATGCGGGGTCCGTTCGACGGTGCCCCGTTCGACGCGATCGTAAATTTCTTTACCAGCTTCGGCTATTTCGACAACGATGCCGAGAACGAGCGGGTGTTCCGTGCTGTGTTCGATGCCTTGGTTCCTGGTGGACGTTTCGTGATGGACTTCTTCAATGCCGATCACGTGCGAACGCACCTGGTACCCGAGACCATGTCACTGATCGATAGTGCCACGGTGATCCAGGAGCGCGTGATCGACGAGCCTTTCGTAAAGAAGACGATCACCATTTCGAATCCCTGCTGTTACGAACTGGAGTTCCACGAGTCGGTGTGGCTGTACACGGCCGACGATCTCCGCCGCATGGCTCAAGCCGCCGGACTGGTGGTGGATCACATCATTGGTAACTACGATGCCAGCCCCTTTCATGCCGAGACCTCTCCCCGATGCATCCTGATCGCACATCGTCCATGATCCTGCTGCTGACACTGTTCAGCTTGTGGGTAGGGGGCTGTGCCACGCGCACACCCGCCGATCCCACCGGATCACGGGGCACCTTTCAGCCGCCAACCAGTCCGGGCATCGTGCTGGAGAACTTGATCGCAGCGGTGAACGAAAAGAACACCGAGAACTACATGCTGTGCTTGAGCGATGCTACGGCTCGTAGCCGATATCCCTTCCTCTTCGAACCTTCTGCCGAAGCGCGGGCCCGGTATCAGTCGTTGTTTGAGGAGTGGACCACGCAAAAGGAGCGGCAGAGCTTTCTGTCGATGATCAGCCGTTTGAGCGTGGATCAGCGGCCTCAACTGTTTCTGTTGAACGCCAACATCAACTTCTCGTCGCCAGACAGTACCGTGTACACTTCAGACTACGAACTCACCGTCGATCACGGGATCGCGTCGATCCCGCAAACACTTACGGGCACCATGGTGCTGGTGGTAACGCCCGAGGCGAGTGGACAGTGGAGCATCTCGCGCTGGTCCGACGCCAAGCGAGCCTCCGACACTGCCGAATCCACCTGGTCGCTGCTCAAAGCCCAGTTAACGAATTAGCACATTAGCAGATTAGCAGATTAGCAGATGGACATGCTCGACCTTGCCATTGATACTCTCCGCAACTCCGTGAACATCGCCGTCGTGGGCCTTTCCCGATTCCCCGGCAAGCCGGCTCATGACATTCCCCTGCTCCTGGCCACCAAGGAGTACAACGTGGTAGGTGTGAACCCTTCGGCCGTGCCGGTGGTGGACGGGATCAGCGTGGTGGAGCGGATCCTGGACGTGGAGCTCGAGATCGACATCCTGAACGTCTTTCGTCCAAGCCAGGATTCCGATGCCGTGATCGACCAGGCCATCGAGCGACATCTGCTGCACGGAGATGTGGACTGCATCTGGCTGCAGGAAGGCATCACCAGCCAGCATGGTGCTGCCAAGTGTGCCGAGGTCGGTATCCGCTATATCGAAGACACCTGCATCTATGTGGTGTATCAGTATCTTCGCATCTGAACGCATCACGCCATTTCCTCACTACTCCGACCGATCGCTATGTCGCACGACGCTCACGGACCGAACGACACCATTGTGACCCGCTTCCTAGGCATCACCTTGGGCGTGCTCCTCATGATCTCCTTCGTTGCCATTGCTCATACCATGGGTTGGCACCCGGTGGTAGGGGGCTTGCTCACGGGTCTCTCCGGTGCTGTACTTGGTGCTTCGGGTACCAGCGTTCACGGACCCAACCTTGCCGCGATCCTCGGTTGGAGTGGCGGCACCAACTTCATCCTCGGCCTGGCCATGTTCTTTGGATTCAATCCGGGCCCCTGGTTCCTGGGATGATCCGCCGCTGGCGCTATCGGCTGACCCTTGGTGTGGTGGGCATAGCGCTGGCCGTGTTCGGCTGTACCAATCCGTTCGCTCCGGCGCTGGCAACCCAAGCGCCGGACGCGCCGATCCTGGGAGATCAGCGCACGGTGGAAGGTGTCTTTCAGAACTTTCGCTACGCCTACCTCTTCCGCGACACACTGGTGTACGGCAAACTGCTGGATCGGCAGTTCTCCTTTGTCTACCGGAACTACGACAAGGGCATCGACGTCACCTGGGGCCGCGATGAAGACATGCTGGCCACCCATGCCCTGTTCACGGCTGCACAGCAACTCGACCTTGTGTGGAACGATGTGATCGTGGCCGACGGCGACTCCCTGGCGCAGAATATCTCTCGCGGCTTCAACCTGACGATCACCTTCTCCCCCACCTACGTGGAACGGGCTCAGGGACGCGTGAACCTGCGTGTAGAACGACCAACGCCATCGGACGTCTGGAAGATCGTCCGATGGCGCGATGAGTCGAATTATTTCTAGGGCCGGATAACGGATATCGGGGATCGGATATCGGGGATCATTCCCCATTCCCCATTCCCCATTCCCCAATCCCCAACTTAGTGCGGCGGGAAATTGTCCAGCACTTCCGTTACGGCCTCGCCGATCAGTTGCTCGCGCTCTTGCGGCGACCGCGCATCGCTGATCACACCCGTACCCCATCCCTTCCATACCAGTTCTTTTTTGGTCTGGTCCAGGATATCGATGTGTAAAGTGCCTTCGGTGTAGTGCGTAGCCACTGTTTGGGTGGAGTAGGCCATACCACCGGGATACCCATATCCGTAACGGCCCCAATACCCACCGGTGGCATAGCCGTACGTGTTCAGATTCACTTTATCCTTCACACCGGCGTACGACATCACGATCAGCTCTGCTTCGTCTGGCGATACCATGCGAAGCCCCTTGCTCATCAAGACGGACTCGATGGCGGCGAAGACGCGCTTCTGAGTGAAGTCGTTCTCGGCGAGAACGTCACCCGGGATCTTGGCGTCTTTCTTGACGGCGAATGTGCGGTACCGCAGGAAATCCGTGGATGGATCGTAGTCGGACGATGTGTCGAACGACGAACATCCGGCTAAGAGAACAGCGGCCATCGCCGTAAGTACGAAGAAGTGTTTCATGATTCCTCAACTGATGATTGGTGTCGATGATCAAGGCTTCACAGTGCGAACAACACCCGCGCCGATCACGGCTGGTACGATCTTGGACGCGAACGATTCTGCTCCGTCCTGCAGTGTTTGCGGGTTGATCGTGTTCGTCTGCGCCGCCCATGCGAGTCCGTCGTCTTGCAGGGAGTACAGGTTGGTCTCGAGGTAGGCGTTCACATCGGTGGCGGTGTACCCCGGCGTCTCCACGCGATCGTAGGTGGTGCCGTAGTAGCCCGGCGAGCTGTAGGCATATCCATAGCCGGTAGACCAGGTATTGTACCATCCACCCGTATAGTAGGAACGGGGCTGGTAGGTGACCGTGCCGGGTACGTAGCGCTCTTCCTTACGAATGTCCTTGATGGCGATCACCATCACGCCATCAAAACCGAGCTCGCGGAGTTTGGCGAGGGCCTTGTCCTTAAAGGCCGGGTCGTCGATCTTTCCGTCGCCATCCTTGTCATACGCCGCGCGCTGGAACATGTCCGATGCCGCCGTGGAGGTCACGCCATTTGCCTGAAACTCCTTGGCGACCTGCGACTCCACCGTGGCCTCTTGAATGAAGGTCTGGGCACCCACCACAAAGACCACCACCTTGCTCACCGGCTTGTTCAGGTAGGCCGGATTCGACCACGATCCTTCGATCTGGGTCACGGAGCCGCAGCCCCACAACAAAAGCGTGGAAACGGACAACAGAGCGGCCAACAACGGGAAACGCATACCAGATCCTGTACTGATGTTCAGCAACGAAGTTAGGCACGCCGTCGAAATCCGCGCACTGGCTACCGGAACTCGTCGTAAATTTGTGGTTCTCACACACTTACACTTCCTATGCCAGCCGAATCCCGCGACTCGATACGTAACATCGCCATCATTGCCCACGTGGACCATGGTAAGACCACCTTGGTGGACCATATGCTGAAACAGGCCGGAACCTTCCGGGAGAATCAGCAGGTGGACGACCGCGTGATGGACAGCAACGACCTGGAAAAGGAGCGCGGCATCACGATCATGGCCAAGAACGCCGCCGTGACGTGGAATGGCGTCAAGATCAACATCGTGGACACTCCGGGCCACTCCGATTTCGGTGGCGAGGTGGAGCGCGTCCTGTCGATGGTCGACGGCGTGATCCTGCTGGTGGACGCCGCGGAAGGCCCCCTTCCCCAGACGAAGTTCGTGTTGCGCAAAGCCCTGGAAATGCACCTGACGCCAATGGTGGTGATCAACAAGATCGACCGCCAGGATGCGCGTCCGGCCGAAGTGTACGACGAGATCCTGGAGCTGTTCATCTCTCTGGGTGCGGACTATGACCAATTGGACTTTCCGGTGTTCTACGCGATCGGACGCCAGGGTATCGCCAAGACCTCGCTCGACGATCCGTCCACCGACCTCGAACCCCTTTTCGCCGGTATCGTGAAGCACATTCCGGCTCCCACCGTGGATGCCGAAGCCCCCTTCGCCATGGTGATCAGCGCGTTGGACTGGAGCGACTATGTGGGCCGCATCGCCGTGGGCCGCATCGCCGAGGGTACGCTGAGCGTGGGGAACACCGTAGCGCTGATCAAGCCCGACGGTGAGCGCGAGTCGGGCCGGATCACGAAGATGTACGTGTTCGAAGGCATCCAGCGCGTGGAGGTCACCACGGCCACGGCCGGAGAGATCATCGCGCTGTCCGGCTTCGAGAACGTCTTCATTGGCGAGACCATCGCCAATGCCGAGCGTGTTGAGCCCCTTTCCAGCGTGAACATCGACGAGCCGACCATCGCCATGTACTTCATGGTGAACACGTCTCCGCTGGCCGGACGCGAGGGCAAGTTCGTGACCACGCCCAAATTGCGTGAGCGTCTGTACAAAGAGCTGCGACACAACGTTTCGCTGCGAGTAGAAGACACCGACTCTCCCGATGTCTTCAAGGTCTCCGGCCGCGGCGAATTGCAGCTGGCCATTTTGATCGAGACCATGCGTCGTGAAGGGTACGAGTTCGCCGTGTCTCGACCGGAGGTGTTGTTCCGTCGCGACGAGCACGAGAACCTGATCGAGCCGATCGAACACGTGACCGTAGACGTCCCACAGGACCATGCGGGAACCGTGATCGAGATCCTCGGCCGTCGCAAAGGCGAAATGACGGCCATGAACCCATCAGCCGATGCCATTCGCTGTGAGTTCCTGGTACCCGCTCGCGGCCTGATCGGCTTTCGGACGGAGTTCCTGACCTCTACACGCGGCGAAGGCGTGATCCATCACACCTTTGATTCCTATCAGCCGTACAAAGGCCCGATCGCCGGACGCTCCCGCGGAGCGCTGGTCTCGATGGAGACCGGATCCTCCACGGGATACGCTCTGGAGATGATCCAGGAACGTGGAGTGCTGTTCATCTCGCCCGGCATTGATGTGTATGAAGGCATGATCGTTGGCGAGAACGCCCGCGAGGACGATCTGGTGGTGAACGCCGTGCGCACCAAGCACCTGACCAACATGCGTGCCTCCGGGTCTGACGGTGTGCTTCGCCTGGATACGCCGCGCAAGATGTCGCTGGAACAGTGCATCGAATTCCTCGAAGACGACGAGCTGATGGAAGTAACACCGGTGAACATCCGGCTGCGCAAGAAGATCCTGGATACCACGCAACGCCAACGCGCCAAGAAACGCGAGGCTGCTTCGTTGTAAGGGGCTATGGTCCTGCGCTCGATCATCCTGACCCTTCTCGTGCTGCCAACGCCGGCTATGGCCGGCGTGGCCGACGACGCCGTACGGCTGACCTATCGGCTACCGGCCAGCGAAGTGCTCTACTACGATGCCTCCAGTACGCTGACCCAGCGTTTTTCCGTGATGGATCGCCCGATCGAATCGGCGGTGACCACGGACCTGGAGCTGCGCATGACGGTGGTGGAGAATGTGCTGCAGCGAGCCACCGTGGATGTGGAGTACGATTACGGCCGGATCCACACCCGGCTTGAGGGATTCGAGGAAGTACCGGTGCAAGACACCGTGATCGAAGTCGATGCGATCAAGGGACTGCGTTTACGCATGCAGGTCGAACCCACCGGTACGGTCTCCTCACAGGAAGTCCTGGCTGCCCATGAAGAATCTGCCGAGATCATGGCCATGCTCCGAAGCACGCGGATCTTTGACCGGTTGTTCACGGTGTTTCCGAGCACGGATGTCTCCAACGGACATCAGTGGAGCGTGCCGATGCACGATACCACGATCGCGCCGCAAGGTTTGGGGTTGGTGGTCACCGATGGCACGCTTGAGCACACGTTCCTCGGTACCCGAGACACGCTGGGGGTAACCTGTTGGGTGGTTGATGTTACTTCATCTTCCCTACGACAGTTCGGCGAGTTCAAGCGAGGCGATGTGCAGATGACCCTGGACGGCGGCGGCTCCATTGTTGGCCGTGCCTATCACGATCTGAGAACGGGGGCCGTGGTGGCCTCCCGCAGCCAGATCAACACCACCGTGACCATGACCTTTACCGGCGCTCAAAAAACGTCGATCCCCGTCGAATCCACCGTGGTCCTTGAACTCCACCAACCGACCCGCACACGATGACCTCTTTCTGGCGCGGACTCGGCCTTGCCGTACTGCTGCTGTCCTCTAGCGTCGCAGCCCGGAGCCAGATCCAGTTGGAGCGTGGATTTGAAATGCCACCGCTGGGCACGGATACCACCTGCTTCCGTTACCACTTTGTGGCGGGCGACACGCTGATCTATACGATCGAGGCTTCGGACTCGGTGGCCTTTTTGGGTGAGCCGATCCTGTTGAAGATCCGGCGGTCCGTGGTGAGTATCATCTGCGACTCTGTGACGGCCAACGGACGGTACCGTCTGCGCACCACGCTCCGCCACGTCGTAGAACGGCAGACCACGGTCTCGGACTCCTCGGAGCGCGAAGGTAGTCCGTGGGTGGGACGCGAAGCCTTTGTGGAGATCGACTCCCTGGGTGTACGCCATGCCGTGTGGGTGGATGATGACCGGCGTGCTGCCCTTACTCCCGGAGGTGCGTTCCAGCCGCTTCTGCTGCCTACGCTTGGCGAAAGCTGTGGCGTACAGAACCAGAGCTGGATGGTGCAGGACACCACTCTGCTAGTGGAGAACGGCGTTCCGGAAGCCGCCTATAGTCACGCCACGCTCTGGCGTGTGATCGACAAGGCCGACACCCTGGACCGACGCTTCCACCAGATCCAGTACACGCAGACGGGGCTTGGCACCGTGGAGGTGAATAGCGACCGAGTGAAGCTGACCATGCATGCGGTGATCGCGGCATACGGCAAGCTGTCCATGGATGCGGAACTGCAGGTTCCCTTTCACCTGTTTGCCACCTCCGAAGATCGGCTGGAGATCACTCATGCCAACGGGCAGGTGCGGAAGGGCAAACACCTCACGTCCATGCACGCCCGCCTACGGGAGATCCGCTCGCCCGATCCGAACCGCCGGATCGTTCTGCCCCGCTAGCCGTAACTTTACCGTTGGCCGGTCGTAGGCCGACCCGTTTGACCGAACCCTGCACACCCGACCAAGTACGTATGAGAATCGCTTTCGCAGTGGCCGTCCTTCTTGCCGGGACCGTTCTCGGCACCGGTCAGACCGGCGCACCGGCGGCACGGTACTCGCTGGACGCCTGCATTCAGATCGCCCTACAGCGCAACTTCGATCTTCAGCAGGTCTATGCAACGTCCCGCGCCACGGCCGCATCGCTAACCCAGGCCTTCGGCCAGTATCTGCCCGGGGCACGCCTCAGTGCCAACTACAATCGACAGCTAACCAACCTCCGCGAACAGATCTCGATTGTGAACGGTGTGCCCATCCGTGGTGAGCCCCTTCCCAATACGTATGGGGCTAACCTGAATGTGGGGTGGACGGTGTTCAACGGATTTCGACGCGAGGCCGATTACGACGCGGCCTCCAACCTTGTGGACGCCGCCGAACAGGATGTGCGATTCCAGCGGTTCCTGATCGGCTACAACATCACGCGTCAGTATCTGGAAGTGCTACGGACCGATCAGATCGTTCGTGCGCGCCGGGAGAACCTGGCGCTGAGCCGTGCCACGTACGACCGCGTCAAGGCCTTGTACGACAACGGCCGCGCGCCGATCACGCAGCTGCTGTCGCAGGAGACCGAAGTGGCCAACCAGGAAGTGTCGGTGATCCAGGCCGAGAACGATCATGATCTGGCCAAGGTGAACCTGCTGACACTGATGTGTGTGGATCCGACCCAGGATGCCCAGTTCGACCCAGCTTCGTTCCCTAGCGATGCCACCAGCTTGCAGGTGGAAGAGTTCCGACAGCAGATCGGCACCGAACAGAATTCGGTCGAGCGCGCTATCAATGCCCGACCCGATATCAAGGCCGCCCGCGAGCGCGAGGATGCGGCATCCTCCGGGATCACGTCGGCCACGGCCGGATACTACCCCGTTCTGCAAGCCACCGGCGGTTATGTCTGGCGCAACTTCGAGATCAAGGATTTCGACAACCAGGGACAATGGTTCGTGGGGTTGAACATCTCCATGCCCATCTTCGATCAGTTCCAGACCCATAGTGCTATCGAGAATGCCAAGCTGCAGCACACCCAGCGGAGTCTGGACCTGCTGCGCCTGGAACAGCAGATCTCCCAGAATGTTCGATCGGCCTATCTGCAGTTGACCGCGGCGGAAAAGGGCCTGGACATCACCCAACGAGCGCTGCGCAGCGCTCAGACCAGTTTTGAAGCGATGCAGGAACGGTTCAATGTCGGTGGTGCTCAGCTGGTAGAGGTCCAACAAGCCAATACCCAGTTGATCACCGCACGCATCAATCGTGTGACGGCGGTCTATGCCTATCTCGATGCCCGCACCTACGTTGAATTTGCCACCGGACTCTTCGGAGAACTCTGATCATGGCTCGTAAGAAGAAAGGCCGCACCGGACTCGCGGTGCTGATCATCCTTGTCATTGCTGTCCTGCTAGGGGCCGGAACGTGGTACGTGATGTCGAACCGCGACGACACGATCTTCGTGAGCGTAGAGCCAGTGACCACGCGCACCATCGTGCAGACCGTGAACTCCATCGGCAAGATCCAGCCGGAGTTCCAGGTAGAGATCTCCTCCGAGGCATCCGGCGAGATCGTGTTCCTGGGCGTGCGAGACGGTGATACGGTTCGCAAGGGCGATGTGCTTGTGCGCATCCGTCCGGACATCGTGGAGACCCAACTCGAACAGAACCGCGCGGCCGCCGATGCCCAGAAGATGGCCATCACGATCGCTAAAGCCGAGATGGACCGAACGGACGCCGATCTGAAGCGTGTGTCCGAGCTGTATAAGAAAGACTATGCTACTCGCGAAGAGATGGACCGCGCCAAGGCTGCGTATGAGAGTGCCGCTGCCCGATACGCCCAATCCAAGGCCTCCTTCTCGCAAGCCATGGGCGCGCTGCGGCAAACCCAGGCTACGGCCGATCGCACCACGATCGTTGCCCCGATGGACGGCGTGGTGACGTATCTAGCGGTTGAGAAGGGCGAGAAGGTGGTCGGCACCGCGCAGATGCAAGGCACGGAGATCATGCGGATCGCCAACCTGAGCACCATGAATGCGTGGGTGGATGTGGATGAGAACGACGTTGCCCTGCTCTCTGTAGGCGATACCGCCCGTGTTCGCGTGGATGCCCTTCAGGACAGGGTCTATCGCGGTGTGGTCTACGAGATCTCGCACAGCCCGAAAACGTCGGCCGCCGGAACGCAGGAAGAAGTGGTGAACTTCGAAGTGCGGATCCGATTCCTGGACGCCGACGAACGCATGCGCCCAGGGATGTCCGTGAGTGTGGACATCGAAACCGAGATCAAACCCAACGTGATCGCCATTCCGATCCAGGCCGTTACGGTCGATAAGAGTCAACTCACAGCGTCGACCACTGACGATGCGAAGGTCCAGGACCGTTCGGCTGAGGCGTCCAGACGCAAGGACCGCCCACAGAGCCTGGTGTGGGTATCTGACGGCAAGACCGTTACGCCGCGGCTGGTGGAGACGGGTATCAGCGACCAGGGCTTCATCGAGATCACCAAGGGGCTCACCACCAGTGACCGTGTGGTGACCGGCCCCTACCGCGCGGTGACGAAGTTGCTGGAACCCGGGAGCAAGATCAAGATCGAGGCCGCCGAGGATCGCAAGAAGCGCTTCGACAAGATGAGGGAAGGATGAGCGACGCCATCATCGATATCCGGCACATCGCCAAAGTGTATGAGATGGGCAACGAAGAGGTCCATGCTCTACGCGACGTGTCGCTCACGGTGGGTGCCAACGAGTACATCGCGTTGATGGGACCATCGGGTTCGGGGAAGTCGACCCTGATGAACATGCTTGGGTGCCTGGACACGCCGTCCAGCGGCACCTACCTGTTCAATGGTCAGAGCGTTGGCGACATGTCCGACGACGACCTTGCCGAGATCCGCAATCAGGAGATCGGCTTTGTGTTTCAGACGTTCAACCTGCTGCCGCGAGCTTCTGCCCTGCAGAATGTGGAGCTGCCACTGGTGTACTCGGGCGCGCCGCGTTCCGAGCGTAGCCGGCGAGCCGAAGACGCGCTCACACGAGTCGGCCTGGCTGATCGCATCGATCACCGTCCGAATGAACTCTCTGGTGGTCAGCGCCAGCGGGTTGCGATCGCTCGCGCACTGGTCACCCAACCTTCGATCATCCTGGCTGATGAACCCACGGGGAACCTGGATTCGAAGACTGGCCAGGACATCATGGCCCTGTTCGATGAACTGTGGCGCTCCGGCAATACCGTGATCCTGGTCACGCACGAAGAAGAGATCGCCCGCCACGCACAGCGGATCATCCGCCTGCGCGACGGGTTGGTCGAGTCCGATCAACCCAACGAATTCCATGCTACGCCTCTCTGAGATCGGCGAATCCGTTCGCATTGCGGTCGATGCCCTGCGCATCAACCTGATGCGGAGCATGCTGACCACGGCCGGCATCGTGGTTGGCGTGGTGCTGGTGGTGGTGATGGGATGGACGATCAAGGGACTGGATGCGGTGTGGGAGCAGACCATCGGCATCATCGGTCGGGACATGCTCTACATCGACAAGTGGAACTGGGCCGGTGGCGGCAACTGGCGCAAGACGCGGTCCCGGAAGGACATCACGTTGCGCGAAGCCTTGATGCTCAAGGAACGGATGGAGTCCGCCGAGATGGTGATCCCAATGGCTCGCAACTGGGGTGGTTCGATCAAACTCAACAATCGCACCGTGAACTCCAGTATTCAGGGTACCACGTACGAGTATGGCAACACACCGGCAGGCGTGACCATTGAAGGGCGATGGTTCAGCGAGGTCGAAGACCTGCAGGCTACACGTGTAGCCGTGGTCGGTTATGGCATTGCCAAGTCACTCTTTGAAGACATCGAACCCGTCGGTCAGACCATCAAGGTCAACGGTCACCCGTTCCGCGTGATCGGAGTGGTCGAGAAGAGGGGTTTCCTCTTCATGGACTTTATCGACAATCAGGTCTTCGTTCCACTTTCGGCGTTCCAGTCGGCCTACGGTTTTTATGGACGCAGCTTTTCCGTTGCGGTCAAGGCCGGGAACGATCGTCTGCTGGACATCGTACGCGACGAGGCCATCGGTCACATGCGCGACATTCGAAACGTACCGCCGGGTGAAGACGACGATTTCTCGATCAACGAGATGGAGGCGTTCGACGCGCAAGCCAAGACCATCCGCACCACCATCTGGATGGTGGGCATGGGGCTGACCGTTCTTGCCTTTATTGTTGGATCCATCGGCATCATGAACATCATGTTCGTATCGGTTACCGAGCGCACCAAGGAGATCGGGGTCCGCAAGGCCATCGGAGCGCGTCGAGCGTCGGTGCTGCTGCAGTTCCTGATCGAGTCCGCCCTTCTCTGTGTGCTGGGTGCGCTGATCGCTCTGCCGATCTCGCAGATCATCGTGGCTTCGGCTCGAGCCATTCTGATCTCCGGACTGGAATGGGACTGGGTGAGTGTGACCTCTCCGGTGATCCCGATCGACCTGTTGCTGATCGCGATCAGCGTCTCGGCGATCGTTGGTGTAGCCGCAGGTTTTCTGCCTGCGCAACGGGCAGCTCGGCTCGATCCGGTGGAAGCACTGAGGTTCGACTGACATGAACGTCTACGAATCCATCGTGATCGCTGTAGACAGTGTGCGAGCGCACAAGCTGCGATCCTCGCTGACACTCTTGAGCATCGGCATTGGCGTCTTCGCCATCATTGCGTCGTCCGGCATCACCGGTACTCTTCAGCAGACCGTGTCGTCGCAGCTGGCCGACCTGGGCGAGAACTCCATGCTGATCCAGCGCACTCCTTCGATCAATTTCGGCCACAGCTGGCGGAAGTATCGCACCCGCAAAGACATCACGCCGGACATCGCCCGAGGCCTGCGAGAACGGATGACCACCACGTCCCTGATCAGTGTGAGCAACACCAATAACGGCTTCACGATCCAGAGTGGACAGGAGTCCTCCAACCCCGACGTGGCCTTGATCGGGATCGACGACATGTACTTCGAAGTGAATGCCATCAGCCTGCAGGAAGGCCGTGCCTTCACCGAGCAGGAAGCCACGATCGGCAACAACGTTGCGATCATCGGTACGGACCTGTTGCCGTTGTTCCCGGATGGTAAGCCCCTTGGCAAGACCATCACCATTCGCAACCAGCAGTTCACGGTGGTGGGTGTCCTCGAGCGCAAGGGCGGGATCATCGGACAGAGTCAGGACAATCGCGTTCTGATCCCTCTGGCCGTCTTTATCAAGTACTATACGTTCCGCTGGGATACGTCGGTCGACATCGCCATCAAGGCCTATACCAAGGAGTCCGTTGCGGCCACGTTCGACGAGGCCGTGGGGATCATGCGCACTCTGCGCGACCTGAAACCGTGGGAGGAGAACGACTTCGAGATCGATCTGAACGAAGCTCTGGCCGGGCAATTCAACAATCTGTCGATGGCCATCGTGGTCGTGGCCTGGATCAGCGGCCTGGGAGCACTCGTAGCCGCCGGCATCGGTATCATGAACATGATGCTGGTCAGCGTAAAGGAACGTACTCGAGAGATCGGAGTCCGCAAGGCCCTCGGAGCCCGACGCCGTTGGATCACACGGCAGTTCCTGATCGAGTCGGTCACGCTCTGCCAGCTTGGCGGTGCCACGGGTGTGGCTGGGGGCCTGCTCACATCGTGGGGCGTGACGTTGATCGTCCGCACCACCTCCGTTCCCGGTCTGGACTTCGTCTTCCCCTGGTTTGCCGTGGTCTTCAGCGTGATCGCCTGCACGATGATCGGCGTTGGCTTTGGCCTGTACCCGGCATGGCGCGCTGCCAGTCTGGATCCGATCGAAGCACTACGGTACGAATAGGGCCTCTGGCGGCTCTCGCCGTGAGTCTGCGTATGTTCGCGGGATGCACGCCCACCTGATCGCCCCGGAGATCGAAGAGCTTGTGGCCGGCCGTGAGGTCGCCACGATCCGTGAGGTGATCGAGGACTGGTCCGAAGTGGACCTTGCTGCTCTGATCCGCGAGCTCAACGCCGAGAGTCGAGCCCTGGTCTTTGGCGTCCTGCCCAAGGAACTGGCCAGCGACACATTTGCCTATTGCGACTTTGAAACGCAGCAGGAACTCCTGCACGACCTGGCTCGGGAAGAGGTAGCCGAGCTACTCAACGAGATGAGTCCGGACGATCGGACGCAGCTCTTCGAAGATCTGCCGGCCAACGTGGTGCAGGAGCTGATCAACACGCTCAGCGCTGAAGAGCGCGCAGTTGCGCTCGCACTGCTTAACTGGCCCGAAGACTCCATCGGCCGTCTGATGACGCCGGACTACGTGGTGCTCAAACGTCACTGGACCGTTGCCCAGGCGCTGGAGCATATCCGTACCTATGGCAAGGACTCGGAGATCCTGACGCATCTGTATGTGACCGAGCACGGCGTGCTGGTGGACGACATCCACGTGCGCGAGTTGCTGCTGGCGCAGCCGGAGACGTACGTCGAAGACATCATGGACTACACGGCCGAATCGCTGCTGGCAACGGACGACCAGGAGACCGCCGTGAAGGAGTTCAAGCGGCTGGACCGGTTCGCACTGCCGGTGGTGGACAGAGACCGCAAGCTGCTGGGGATCATCACGCTGGACGACGTGCTGGACGTGGCCGAAGAAGAGGCCACCGAAGAGATGCAGCGATTCGGCGGTGTGTCGGCACTGGACGAAACCTATATGCAGTCCACCATCCTGGAGCTCTTCCGCGCCCGCGCCGTGTGGCTTGTCGTTCTCTTTTTCGGCGGCATTCTCACGGCAGCAGCACTGACCTACTTTGAGAGTCTGATCGACCGCGCGGTGATCCTGGCCATCCTGCTGCCGATGATCATCAGCAATGGCGGCAACTCCGGCTCACAGACGGCTACACTGATCGTGCGCGCTATGGCACTGGGCGAAGTGACCATTGCCGACTGGTGGCGCATCGTCTCTCGCGAAGTGATCATCGGCGTGATGCTGGGAGCCATGCTCGGCACCCTTGGATTCCTACGCATCGTGATCTGGGCGTGGTTGGAAGGGACGTATACGGACTCCACACTCCTGATCGGCGTGGTGGTATTCCTGTCCCTGACCGGCATCGTGATCGCCGGTACGACCAGCGGTTCGCTCCTTCCACTCCTGATGAAGCGTTTCGGCTTCGACCCGGCAGCCTCCTCAGCCCCCTTCGTGGCAACCTTTAGCGACGTGACCGGCACGGTGATCTACTTCACCATCGCCTCGCTTATCCTGGCTGGCGTGCTGCTGTAAGTCCCTTTTGCGCCGAGTAAAGCAACACGGCAGCATCGCAGAGCAACACACCGATCATCAGCATGGCATCGGGTAAGGGGCTTGCCACTCCGCTATCCGAGGTCAGATCCAGCAACAGCAACGTGCCGTGCCCTACCAGACTGGCACCCAGCAGCGACACGATAGCCGGCGTTACGATCAATGGCACCCAACCGGGGCGAACAGCGGCAAGGCCGGCCGGGACCAGCAGCGCCGGGCCAGCCATCAGGTAGAATCCCATCATGGTCAGATCTCCCTGAACGGCGGTCGCGCGCGAGCCAAAGATCAACACCGACCACTGCAGCAAGCTGAGTCCCCCACCAACGGCGAACACGGCAACCACCGCCCAGCGAAGCAATTGCCCCAGCGTGGTCTCGGTGCGATAGAATGCCGCCGCTCCAAAGAGCACCAGGACCAGACCAAGCGGAAACACCAGCCAATCGGCGTAGGTTGATCGCATGGTATACAGCACAGCACCATGCACGGCGATCAGGACACCGCCGATCATGGAAGCCGGCCCAAGGTCTCGCGTAAAGCGCCGGGCGGCATCTAGATTCGGCCGGTCGGAGAACGGTGTCGTGGTCATCTCTACTCCTTCCGCGTTCAGGTGAGGTCAGCTAGCCAACACAAAGGTGAGCCACGCAGCAAGGTACGCCAGCACAAAGGTGATGGCAAACGCCAAGGCCGGCCACTTCCAGCTGCCGGTCTCGCGCCGCATGATGGCCATGGTGCTGACGCATTGCAGGGCATACACATAGAACGCCAGGACGGACAGGCCAACGGACAGCGGCATGGACGCAGCCAGCACTTCGCGGAGCGGCTCGTCGGATCCTTCCACATCGGCCGCATAGATCTGCCCCATCGCGCTTACGAAGGTTTCGCGGGCCGCGTAACTGGAAAGAACGCCCAGCGTGATCTTCCAGTCGAATCCCAAGGGTGCAAAGATCGGTTGCACCGTCCGTCCGAGGTCGGCGGCCAGCGATTGCTCGATCTGCACATTGGCGGCTTCCACCGGCGTAAGGCTGGAGTCGATCTCGGCACGCGGCACTTCGGTGAGCACCCACAACACGATGGAAAAGGCCAGGATCACCGTACCGGCCGTCCGCAGGAAATCCTTGGAACGCCCCACCATGGTCAGGCCGACGCTCTTGAGGGATGGCAAACGATACGGTGGGAATTCGATCAGAAACGGGACCACCGATCCGCGGAAGAGGGTCTTCTTCAGGAACAGCGCGATCAGCAGTCCGCTCAGTGCGCCGGCAACGTACAAGCCGGCCAACACAGCCCCCTTCAACGAGATCACACCAAAGAGATAGGTGCCCGGGATCACCGCGCCGATCAACAGGGTATACACAGGCAATCGCGCCGAACAGGTCATCAGCGGTGTGGCCATGATCGTGGCCAGGCGGTCTTTATAGTTGGGGATGATGCGGGCCGACATGATGCCGGGGATGGCACAGGCGAATGAACCCAACAGTGGGATAAAGGAACGTCCTTGTAGGCCGAACAATCCCATGGCACGGTCCACCAGAAAAGCCGCGCGTGCCAGGTAGCCGCACTCCTCCAGCACGGTCACCAACAGGTTCAGGATCAGGATCTGCGGCAGGAAGACGATCACGGAGCCCACACCGCCCAGCACGCCCTTGGTCAGGAAGGACCGGGCCAGCCCATCGGGCATGGAAGATTCCAGCGCACTCTGCAGACCGGCGATCCCCAGTTCGATCAGTTCCATGAGCGGTTCGGCCCACGTGAAGATCGACTGGAAGAACAGGGCCATCACCACCAGGAAGATCAGTGTTCCCCAGACCGGGTGCAGCAGCGCGGCGTCCAGACGGCGGGTCGCTCTATCCGGTGCGCCTGGCGACGTGTGTCGGGTGATCATTTTCTCGGCCCAGGCAAACCGTTCTTCGATGCTGGCCGCGTCGGACAACGGCGCCATCGGCACGTTCCAGGCGGCCTGCGAACTCAGCGCATGCGTCAGGTCTCCAACACCCAGTCCCTTGCGTCCCACCACCGGGTACAGTTGTACGCCCAGCTCGTGCATCATGCCGATGTCGTCGAATCCCCCGCCGGCGGCTTTCACAGCGTCCACCATCGTTACGGCGATCATGATCGGCAAGCCCAGGCCCGCCAAAGCCGAATAGAGCACCAGGCACTTCTCGGGATCCACGGCACTCATCACGAGCAGGATGGCGTCGGGACGTTCGATGGAAGGATGCTGGCCGCGGAGGACATCCACGGTCAGCCGCTCGTCTTCGGACGTTGGTGCCAGTGAATAGATCCCCGGCAGATCGATCAGCGTGGTGGTGCGTTGATCATACGTCACGCTGCCGACCATCGGCTCTACGGTGACGCCAGGAAAGTTGCCGACCTTTTGCTGCAGGCCGGTAAGGACGTTGAACAGGGTGGATTTGCCGACATTCGGAGTGCCGACGACGGCCACGATCGGCCGATTCATGCCGCTACCGGACTATTCACGTCGGTGGCGGTGCGAACGGACTCGCCGATGCAGAACAGATCCGCATCCAGGGTAAGGGGCTCTACCAGGATCTGCACGTCGGAGGTCAGCCGCAGCCCAACGGTGCGGCGCTCCAGCGCTACCTCCATGGGTCCACCAAAAGGTGCTCGGCGCACCACCGTGCAGGTGCTGCCCGGAATGAAGCCCAGTTCGCGCAGACGCTGCGCCATGGCACCGTCCCCGCTCACACGAACGATACGGTACGGCTCATTCACCGGGATGGTCTGGAGAGTTACCATTGCTTGTTCTTATCTGGACTGAATCCAAATAAAGATACGGGTTTTTCGGCATTTTCCTACGGATACCGCCTGCAGATGACTCCCGGAATCACTGGCTCCCGGAATCGTCCCGGTCATGTCCCGGAATCACTGACTCCCGGAATGGATGTTCTCATGCCCCCTACCTTCACCAGGATCGCCACCTATACCACGCCCCACGAAGCCGAGATCGTTCGCGGGATGCTGCGCGAACACGGGATCGAAGCCATCTTGCAGGACGATGTTACGGTGCAGATGAACTGGCTCTACTCTAACGTGGTGGGCGGCGTAAAACTCCTGGTACCGACGTCCGATCTGGCCGACGCTCGCGAGTTACTGAACCTGACGGACGAGCCTACGGACCAAGACGCCAGCCCCGAAACCACGCAATGCCCCAACTGCCACGGAACACAGGTCGCCTCGCTTCGTCCGCCGCTGCTGTTCGGGATCTTCATGCTCCTGTTCCTCCTGCCGTTCGGGTACCGACGGGATCGCTATCGTTGCGAGACCTGCGGAACCACCTGGTAGGCGGCGTTGTCCCTCCTATTGCCATTTGCGTACTTCAATCCAAGGACCTTCATGCATCGCACTCTGATCCTGTTGCTCATCACCCTGGCCTGTCTTGTACCGGCGCATGGACGCAACGCCACGATCACCGGCAAGGTCACGGTCGCCAAGGGGCTCGATATGCCCACGTTCACGTTGGTCCTTGGACCGATCGTGGGCATTGGCGACACCGTGCCCGTTCGCAAGGACGGTTCGTTCACCGCGTCGGTCGCGGCACCGGACGCCGTGGCACTGACCGTTCGAGCCGGTGCCAATACGCTGCACACCACGTTGCTCTATGGCCTGCAGTCGGGCACGGCTACCATCAACCTGCAGATCAAGAAGCCTTCCGACCCGCCCAAGCATGCCTATGCGCACCTGTACGACGTAACGGCAACCACTCAGCTTCCTGATGGCATGCCCGACCTTGGTCTGCATCAAACACTGTGCGACGAGACCGGACTGGCACAGACCGCACCCTTCCGCTTTACGCGGTTCCCGGACCAGCCCCCTACCCAGACCTACATGAAGGCCGAACAGCTGGTGCAATTCGCTCGGCACGTGCCGATCGATGAGCAGCGGTCCGTGGATGTGGCCTATGCCGTTGCCGTCCTGTCCATGTTGCCCGTCACGGAACTCGATCAGGATAAGGAGTGGGTGGCCCCGTTCCTGGCGCAGTTGCCGCGATTGCTGCCTCCCGACGATCCGGCGTGGACGCTCTGTGCGTACGCGTCGTGGGTCCTGGATGCCTACGCCGATTCGGTCAAGGGGCTTGCCACCTACCGCGATGCAGTGCTCAAGCAACATCCGTATCAGAACACTCGACTGTTCATGACGGCCGTGTCGGCCATCGAAGCTGGTGCTGCCAACGATACCGACAGAGCCGCGCAGCTT
The DNA here is from genome assembly GCA_024711065.1 of bacterium. Lineage (GTDB taxonomy): Bacteria > Bacteroidota > Ignavibacteria > Kapaibacteriales > Kapaibacteriaceae > OLB6. Next base: position 181 of record JANJTN010000214.1, on the reverse strand, counting down.
CTCGAACAGATGCGGAAGGAAGCACCGAACCATCCCTATACGAGAATGGCCGTAGACTACAGCCGCTGATCCGTTACCCCGTACTCCGAACATGCTTCGCTCGCTGTTCATCGACTTCAATTCCTACTTCGCCTCCGTAGAGCAACAGCTGCGGCCGGAGCTGCGCGGAAGGCCCATCGCT
>JANJTN010000200.1 GCA_024711065.1 bacterium | reverse complement strand
GCACATCGTACAGTCCACTCGGCTCGTGCTCGGTGATGTCGGCGCCGTTGTCAGATGGTAGTCGGTGCACGAGGAATGAGCGTAGGACAGCTACCGATCCAGGCTGATGCGTAGCCCACCGGACGGTGTTCAGGCACTGCTCGTTGGTGGCGAACGATGGGATGTCAGAGAGGCTGGTGAAGACGTTCGCACCCGGGTCGTTCCATGGTAGCTGAGCCACGATGTCGGGCGATGTGATGTCGCCCAGAACGTAGGAGATGTCCATGGCCTTGAGTCGCTCTTTGGCCACACTCAAGAACGCAGGCCGCAGCGAGACCGGGAGGTCTGCCGGATCCATCAGTCGATGATGTCCCAAGAAGATCAGGTGGAACAGCATGTTCCGGTGGATCGTGCCATCCTTCATCTGCTCCCAGAAACTGTCGGCCAAACGTCCATAGTCCGCAGTGCTTCCTATGAACGCCGGATCCCGGTTGCCCGTGATCCGATACGTGAGCCGCAGTCGAAACACCCACAACAGCAGTCGATAGCGTCGCCACGGGAACTGCTTGGGGGTAGGGGGCTGAAAGCCGTGATCCGCCCAGGTGCGAAAGACGCTTCCCATCCAGAAATACATCAGGGGTCGGATGCGGCGCAGCCAGCGCTCCAGAGCCCCAACGTTCATCAGGCCCGGGCCAACATCCACCGAGAGGCGCGATGCGCTCTCCAGTCTGCCGGCAAGCCCCCTGCGTTCTTCGGAAGGGCACTCGAGGTGACCTTGAAGCTTGAGGTAGTCCTCCACACTCAGCTTCTGAAGGGCCTCCAGGCGGACGCGCAGCAGATTCAACGCGTCCGGATTGATGTCGACTGCCATCACGCGCTCGATCCCCGGGGTATCGAGTAAAGCCATCACGCGCTCTCCGCTGCCGGCGATCACCACCATCGTGGTGAACGATCGCTGACCCAGAACCCACCGTTCGGCGGTGGAGTCTTCGTTGATGTGGCTGTACCAGATCATCGCGCCTCCATCGCAACGTACGGCAACCTGCCCGCGCCGACTATGACATTGGTCATCCGGGTGCTCGGTGAAAGGGGCTAGGTTTCGGGCACGAACCGTATGAGGTGGATGGCATGATCGTACGCGAAGCCACCGCAGAGGACAATGCCGGACTGTTGGCGCTGACGCAGCGAACACCCATGGGAGGCGTGATCCCGCTGATCATCGATCGACGGCCGGACTTCTTTGCCTTGCAGCGTTGGCGCGGCAAGGGCACGATCCTGGTGGCTGAAGACCACGGTGCCATTTGCGCCACGATCAACTGCACGCGTCTGCAGGTATGGCATCGGGGTCAACTCTGGACGGCTGACTATCTCTGCGACCTGAAAGTGTTGGAGGAGTATCGCCGAGGTCTCGCGCTACCACGTCTGCTTCGCGCCGTGCGGCAACGGATCGAGGCCGAGCCACCGAACATCGTGTTGTGCGTGGTGGCTCGCGGCAACAACCTAGCCGAGGCCACCATCCGGGGTCGGTTGGGCATGCCGCCGTTCCGGTTCGTGGATGAGTTCGCCGTCCATCAGATCCTGCCCCGACGCAAGCCCCCTTCAAGATCAGCGTGGGCTATCCAGCGCCACGACGGCATCTCTAACGAGGCAGCTGAGTTCTTGAACGAGCACGATCGAACTCTCGATCTTGGGCCGATCGTAGAGCCGGACAGTGAGGTCTCGCGTGCCGGCACTACGCTGGTTGCCAGCGGACCCGATGGAAAGATCGCGGCGGTGATGGTGCTGCTCAACACGGATCCGGTGAAGCAGAATACCGTGGTGGATCTGCCGTGGTACCTGCATGTTCTGCGGGTAGCCGTGAACGCCCTGCCAAAGGGTCTTGGAGTGCCCCGGCTGCCCGGGATCGGCGAACCGATCCGCATTCTGTCTGCACGGTTGTGGAGTTGTCGGCAGGGGGCTGAGTCGGCCCTGCACGATCTGATCTCGGTGGCGCGGTGGGAGGCCCATCGGCAGGGATGCCACTTTCTATCGATCGCCGGAACCACGCGGCACCAGCGGTTCCTGCGCCGGTACCCGTCCATCACGTTCCATTCGCAGCTGTTCGCTGCCAGACACGACGGCGACCAGGCCGTGATCAGCGCTCTGCGGCCGGACCACGTGGTCGAAGACTTTTCGCTGGTGTGAGTCTATCCGGGATTACTCATCCCGGATAACGTCCCGGATGAGTAATCCCGGATCGATGGCTACTCACCCGGATAGTCGATCCCGGATTCACGGATCAGAGCCAGGCCATAGTTGCGGATCGTCTCGATCACGGGGATGCAGTTTCGCCCCCGTTCCGTGATCGAGTACTCAACCTTTGGCGGGACCACCGGATACACTTCGCGATGGATAAATCCCTCGGCCTCCAGTTCGCGCAGCTGCGTGGTCAGCATCTTGTCCGTTATGTGCTTGATCCCACGTTTGAGTTCGCTATAGCGAAGTGCGCCATCCTTGAGCCTCCAGAGGATCGGCATCTTCCAGGTGCCACCGATCCGATCCATGGCGAACTCCACCGGGTTGTAGTACAGCTTGTCACGATACAAGAATTCGGGCATCACTACTCCCTGTTCAATACTTACCAAAAAGTAAGTATAGCACTTTTGGGTAAGTATATTGTCCTGCGTAGGGTACACGCCGAAGTTGCCAGGGTCAAACACTTATCACCCTGGAGACAGATCATGCAGTCGTCGATCCAAGAGCGCCAATCCTATGTTCATCCGCACGGAGCACCAGCCAGGGGACGCATCCTGATGGTGGCCAGCAGCCCATCGGTTTCCGGGCAGACGGGATGGCCCATCGGATTCTGGGCTGCCGAACTCACCCATCCGCTGCGCACCTTCGAAGAAGCCGGTTTCGAGGTGGATCTGGTGTCCACTCAGGGAGGCGACCTGCAGATGGATCAATACTCCGATCCCCGCGATGCCTCTGGATATTCGGCCCATGATGTGATCACCCTTGGGTATCTGCAGCTCGATCGATTCCACGCCATGCTGCGCAGTACCAAGCCCCTTACCGAGGTCAATGCCAGCGATTACGACGCCATCTTCCTGGTAGGCGGACAGGGTCCGATGTACACGTTCCGCAACAACGCCGATCTGCAGAGGCTCTTCGTGGAGTTCTATGAATCGGGCAAACCCAGTGTAGCGGTGTGCCATTCCACAACGCTGCTGCTGGAAGCCCGCTTGTCCAACGGCACGCTGCTGGTCGACGGCAAGACGTGGACCGGCTTCGCAGACGCCGAGGAAGCCTATGCCGACCAGGCCGTGGGCCAGCGCATCCAACCGTACTGGATCGAGACCGAGGCTCGCGCCCTGAGCAACACCACGTTCAAGGTCGCCGCACCCTTCTCCTCGTATGCCATTCAAGATGGCAATCTGATCACGGGTCAGCAGCAGAACTCCGGTGCTGCCGCTGCCGAGCTTACCGTGGAAGCTCTCCGTTCCGCTGTTCCTGCGTCATGATGGTAAGGGGCTTCGGTGTCGTACTCGTTCTGCTTGCACTGCACGCGAGTAGTACGGCACAGTCCGTGGAGATCATGCCGGGTACCCACAACGTCTTTGTAGACCTTCAATGGTTGCGCACGTTCGATGAGGCCCGGCACTGGTCGCTCTTTAGTCGAACGCGTGCTACGGTGGACTATCAGAACTCGTCCGATCTCCTGATGGGCGGATACCTGAATTACACTTCGTCGATCGGACTGGGTCCGACCATTGTAGGCGCAGTTGGACATTCTGGCGCCGTGGCGGAAGCCGGAGTGCACTATTTCAGCGCCTCTCCGACACTGGTGTTCTTCGGGCTGGCATCTGCGGCTACAAGAGATCGATTCACGTATTCATGGTTCTCGATCACTCGATACACGCCTGCGCTCTCCGAACTGACCCGACTCTACACCAGCCTCGAAGTGTACGTGCAGATGCAGGACACGGACCTGCAGGTGACCGTGGTGCGAGCTCGCACGGGACTCTCGCTGGACTCGTATCAGCTCGGGCGAGGCATGAACGCTGCGGCGTTCGGATTCTGGAGTGGTGCGTGGGCCCTCAATCCGGGGATCTTTCTTCGCAAAGAATATTAGTATGGCTTCGAACCTATCCGGGATGAGTAATCACTGATCACGTCATTGCCGATGCACACAGTCACGCCCTTGCTCATCATTGTACAGAGCTCATGATCGTTAAACGGACATTAAGAACC
>JANJTN010000193.1 GCA_024711065.1 bacterium | reverse complement strand
GACACCTGCGGCATCAGCACGTCCATCAGGATCACGTCGGGCTTCAGCGACCGTGCAAGGTCGATCGTCTGGCCACCATTAGCCGCTTCGGCCATTACCTCGATATCCGACGCACCGGATACCAGTCGGCGGATACCGATCCTGGAGATCTCGTGATCATCGGCAATGATGATCCGTATGGGGTTCTGTGCGTCTGCCATGATTCGTACTTATGTGGGACAGCGTAAAATACGAAAACTAGTGACTGAGTGGTCGCAACCTAGGCGATCTCACGACGTATCGCGTCGAGCTCAGCCAGCCAGGCCGATGCATGCGCGTCGCTTGGCATACGCCAATCTGCCCGCGGTGAAAGCACCACCGAGCCGATCTTCACACCATCCGGCAGCGCCGAGCGTTTGAACTGGTGCATGAAGAATCGGCGAAGGAACACCTCGAACCAGGCAATGATCTGTGCCGGTGTATAGCGGTCCCGGAACGCCAGCATTGCAAGGGTCGTAATGGAGCGAACGCTGCGTTCCATGCGCACGAAGTGGAACAGGAAAAAGTCGTGCACATCGTATGGCCCCAGCACATCCTCGGTTCGCTGGGCGATCTCTCCACCAGCCCCCTTCGGCAAGAGTTCAGGCGAGATGGGCGTATCCACAATGTCGTGCAGCACGGCACGCAGAGAGCCATCGGCTGCTTCGTCGGCGAACCAGGTGATCAGGTGCCGTACGAGGGTTTTGGGGATCCCGCTATTGACGGCATACATGGACATGTGGTCGGCGTTATAGGTACACCATCCGAGGGCCAATTCGCTCATGTCTCCGGTTCCGATCACCAGTCCCTGCACACCGTTGGCCACGTCCATCAGGATCTGCGTGCGCTCACGAGCCTGGGCATTCTCGAAGACCACCGAGTGATCGTCTTCGGCATGGCCGATATCGAGAAAGTGTTGCCGCACGGCATCGATGATCGAGATCGTTCGAGACTCTGCACCAACGGCCTGCATCAGAGCATCGGCATTCGCTCGCGTTCGATCAGTGGTTCCAAAGCCCGGCATGGAGATCCCCAGGATCGCCGTGTGCGGCAGACCCAGGATGTCGCAGGCTTGTTGGCAGACCAACAGCGCCAGCGTTGAGTCCAGCCCGCCCGAAACGCCCAGCACCAGACGCTGTGACCCGGTATGCCGCAAGCGTGTTGCCAAGGCCGTGGCTTGCAGTGCCAGGATCTCCTGGCAACGCTCGGCACGATCCCGTTCGCCTTGCGGAACGAATGGCAAGGGGCTGATCGGTGCGCGGACATCGGTCTTGACTGAGCGCTGCAACCCGATCTCGATCACTCGGAAGGGAGCGGTGCTCTTTGTGCCGGTGAAACTGTTCGTGTGGAGACGGTCCGTGACGCATCGCGCCAGGTCCACATCCGCCAGGATCAGAGATCCGTGCAGGGCCAGGCGGTCCGACTCTGCCAGCAGGTGCCCGTTCTCGGCAACCAAACAGTGCCCACTGAACACCGTGTCAGTGGTACTCTCCGTAGGTCCCGCCGAAGCGTACACATAGCTGCTGATGGTTCGAGCCGACTGGCCGGTGACCAGGGATCGGCGGTACACCGCCTTGCCCACCAGTTCGTTGCTGGCCGAGGGATTCAGGATCAGAGTCGCACCGGCCAGGGCTTGCTTACCGCTGGGAGGTTCTACGGCCCAGAGGTCCTCGCAGATCTCCACGCCGATCATACACGTTGGATCCTGCGCATCGCCGATCAAGAGGTCTGTGCCGAACGGTACTTCGGTATGTCCGAGCATCACCGTCTCGCGATCGGCATCAGCACCAGAGGTGTACCAGCGATGTTCGTAGTACTCGTTCGTAGACGGCAGATAGGTCTTCGGGATCAATGCCCGCACATGCGCATCGTGCACAACGGCCGCCACATTGTACAGGCGTCCGCCGATCTCCATGGGTAATCCGACCACGATCAACGGGATCTTTCCGGTACTCCATTGGCGAACCCGATCGAGTCCGGATCTGGCCGCGGTCAGGAGGTCCGGAAATCGAACCAGGTCACCGGTGGTATAGCCGGTGAGGCATAACTCCGGAGCGACGATCACCTCGGCCCCCTGCTCGATCGCAGCAGTACAGAATTCAAGGATGGCCGATACGTTGGCATCCACGTCCGCTACCCGTACAGGAGGTGCGATCGCAGCAACGCGGCGAAATCCAAGGGAGGATATCAGGGTGGGGGTCATGCCTTCCAGTCAACGACCTTCAGCAAGCTCTTCACGATCCGATCCGCGCTCTGTCCGTTTCCGAACAGGTCAAGATCGACTCGTGCAACGGCACGAGCAGCTTTCCCCAGCTGCACAACGCCGTTGGGAGTCACCTCCAGAGCCCGTGCCCGCGTGTCCGTCGGATGACGTCTGCGCAGGATGAGGCCTTTCTTTTCCAGTGCGCGCAAGTGTTTGGACGTGAGCATCACGTCTGTGCCGCAATATGCGGCAACTTCGACTTGCGACACCGGACTATCTCCTTGTAAGGTAGCCACGCCGTGGAGTAACAGATACTGGACATAGGTCAGATCCAGCTTCTGCAGAGCTTCCGAGACCGCTCTTTGCCACCGCAAGGCCGCCGTTGTTACAAGAAGACCTGGTCCCGATGTAACGAAACCAGCAGCTTCTGTCTTCTTATTACCCATCATTCCATTCGAATGGTGGCAGCTTCCGCCGATAATCTACACAAAAAGTGGATGTGTGCGACGTGGCGGAGGTGTACCCTTACTAGAATGTGTAATCCAGGCGAAACGTCGAAAGCCGGCCGATCTCGGGAGCGCCCACAATGAACTGCGCCCGATTGTCCAAGACGTTGTTCACGAGCAGGGTGGCGCGCAGTCCATCCACTCCTGGGATCAGGTACTGCACGTTGAGATCGAGCATGTTGATCGCGGTGATGTTGCCAACGAACACTCCGGAGATCACCGCATAGGAGTCGGTCCAGCGCCAACGAGCGCCAACAACAAGACCCATATTCGCCTCTCTCAGATTGGCGAAGAGAGACGACTTCCATGCCGGAGCGTTGAACGAGAAATCCTGCACACCGCCGATCTCTTCGGCCTTCCAGTAGAGTCCTTTCACGGAATCCGCGCCTCCGGCTTTGCCCATGTACGAAAGGGCACCGCCCACCTCCAACCACGAGGCCGCTGCGTACTGGAAGGAAAAGTCCATTCCATAGTAGGAGAGTTCGCCAAAGTTCCGGGGCGACAGCAGGATGTCTCCGGCATGTGTGGTCTCGTTCGGCGAGACCGTTCCTACCGGGATCTGCGCATAGGCGTCGGCAAGCTGGCCGGCATAGGCATTGGCAGTAGCTTCTGCCTCTGGTTCAGGCATGCCCTGCTGCATCAGAGCCCCCTTCATGATGGGCTGCAGATAGTCGAACGTCTCCTGTCGGCTGAGGAACACATTCGGTGTAATGATGGCTTGACCGCTGATGAAGTTCTTGACGGTGGAGTAGTAGGCATCGAACGTGAGGAACAGGTCGTCTGTGGCAAATCCCTGATATCCCAGCTCGAAGGTCGTGGTGGTAGTGGGCTTGAGTTTTGGCACATCCGTCACACCGGCCACGGGGTCGAAGCCTCCGGTGGTGGGATTAAGCAGCGCCATCAGGCCTTGAATGTCCTGTGGTGCCGGCACGGCTTGTAGAAAGCCTTGGAGGAGCGCCTTGGTGGCCGAGTCCAGGTCGGGCCGAAACTGGATCATGGTCGAGATGATACCTGTGGCCGACTGCCACACGCCGTTGGACGACGCCGAGTCGAGGTGCGTACTCACGCTGCGATTGAACTGGGATACGAATTGCGGCACGCCGTTCACCCGTGGGAATGTGTAACCTCTGCCGGCTGTACCGGAGGCCCACACGCCAACGCCCCATTGCGGATTGAACGCGCCAAGCCCGAACGCGTCCGGTACACTCTGAATATCGAGGAAGAGATCCACCGATGTTGGCGTGGTAAAGGCTTGGTTGAACGTGGCACGTAGGGACTGGTCGGGCGTGACGGCGTACACCAGCGCCGCTCGGGGCGAGAACACCGGGTCTTCCAGAACACTGTGCTTGTCTACCCGCCCTGCCACCAGCAGGTCAAGCATGTCTTTCACCAGAGCCACATCGGCCTGCAGATACGCGCCGATCTCGTTGTAGGAGTCGGAGTCTTCGTTCACGCCATTGATCGTACCGTCGGTATCGGGCGTCGTCAGGAAAAAGTCGCCGCCATACGTTAGCCTTGCTACGTCGCCGATATGCGAGGCATACTGTACACGGGTGCCGAGCAGACTGGATCGGTCGACCAACGGACGCCCGGTACGCAGGTTATAGGTCTCACCGGCATCGGACTTGTTGTAGAACACCTGGGCGAACAGGTCGCCGACCGTAAGGATGGAATTGACGTTGTAGTAATCCCAGTTCACGCCCATCTGCGTTCCGATGTCGGTCATCTCCACGGTCGAAACCGCTCGCGTCATGCCACCCGACACCATCAGGTTGGCATCGTCGCCGAGGATGAAGTCCATGCGGGCATCCAGATTGAAGTGCCGGTGGATGTTATCACGCTTGCCGATCTTCAACGTATCCGGGTCGGCCCCTTGCTGAATGGCTTCAGCACGGAGACGTTCTTCTTCGGGGTCCACGTACGCCCAGTCCCAGGCGTTCACGTACTGACCAGAGACCTTGTAGCCGAGGCGTTCCCCCACCGTGCCGGCGTGGCGAAGGCCCACGTGCGAGTAGTAGTTGCCGTTATCGGTCGGTACGTCGGTCGCGCTGCGGAATCCCCCAGTCACAAAGGCGGAGGTGCCTTTTGACGAGAACGGACTCTGGGTGATCACGTTCATCACGCCCTGCGCTGCGTTAGGACCGTACAGCGCAGAACCCGGACCGCGCACCAGCTCGATCCGTTGAATGTCTTCATTCGTGGTCGGAATGAAGTAGGGCACGTTGGCACGTAACGACGGTACGCCACTCAACCGGTAGTCGGTCAGCGTCATCAGTGTACCCGTGAACACATTGTTGAAACCGCGCACGTTCACATTACGAGACGAGATCCCGGTGGGTGCCTGGTCTACCCCGGCCGTTCCTTCGAGGTACTCCACAGGTGTCTGAGCCGGTCGCTCCAGCATGGTCTTCTGTTCCACAACGGTCACAGCCGCTGGTGCCTCGAGAGCTTTCTGTTCCATGCGCGACGCCGTCACGATCGTGACGCCTTTCTGGACCACCTGTGGCTGCATCTCATAGCCAAGTTCGGCCATGTCTGCCGACACCACCACATCCGGCACCTGCCTGGACTCGTAGCCCACACACGAGATCATCAGCGTGTAGGTGCCCGCAGGAACGCGTGAGATGGTGAACCGGCCGCGCGTATCGGTGTATGCACCGTGCACGGACTCCGTTACCGGATCGATCAGGCGTACACTCGCGCCTGCGACCGCAGCCCCGCTCTCTGCCTCGGTGACCGTTCCCCGTACGGCCTGCGTGGACTGAGCAGAACCATTCTGCGCTGATAACACGCAGAAGACCATCAGCAGAAGGAATCCCTTCATACCCCCACCCCTTGATCACAATTGGAACAACATGCCTCATTGCTTCCAACTGGGCGTAAAACAACACAAAAAACTCTTTCGTGGTTTTGCATTGTCACGGTCAGTGCGTATAATTGTGATAAGAGAGTCGCATATCTCCAATTCAATACGCACCATGATCTCCAAAGCAGCATCCTACGCCATTCAGTCGCTGGCCTATCTCACGCTAGCCGGCGAGGATCGTGAATACGTCCCGATCAGCGAGATCTCGCGAGAGCTTGATATCCCGTATCACTTTCTCAAGAAGGTCATCGCCGACCTCGTGGTAGGGGGCTTGTTGGTCTCACACCGTAGCGCCAAGGGCGGTATCGCGCTCGCGAAGAGCCCACAACAGATCTCGGTGATGGATATTGTTGCCAGAGTGGATGGTACGGATGTCTTCGAACGGTGCATCCTGGGCCTCCCCGGCTGCGGCAAGGAAACTCCGTGCGCCCTCCATGAACGCTGGGCTACAGAACGCCGCCGCCTCTACGAAATGTTCAGTAAGGCCACACTCTCGTCCACGGCAGCACGCGTCAGCGACCTCGGCCTCCGCATCAAACCCTAACCCATTCCCCATTCCCCATTCCCCATCCTGACTTTTATCATTATTTGTGACACGTGACTCCCTTATCTCGCACTATGAAATTCAATGTCTTTCTGGAGGATCCCATGAACCGCGTTCGACTACCCCTTGCGATGCTGGCGATGCTGATCGCTGCACTGACGATAAGCGCTTGCAGCGGTGAAGCTGCCGAGGACTCAGAAGAGTCCGTCTTTGATGTGAAGAAGGAAAAGGCCGTGTACGGCAAGATCCAGCACGTGGACGTTGGTGAAAGCATCGACGCCACCATGGCCAAGGCCGGCCTGGATGTGTTCGACACGAAGTGCTCAGGCTGCCACAAGTACGACGAGCGCTTTGTGGGTCCGGCCCTGGGCGACGTTGCCGAACGCCGGCCGCCGGAATACATCATGAACATGATCCTCGACACCGAGACCATGATCGAGAACGACGATACGGTGAAGTGCCTGCTCCAGGAATTCCTCACGCGTATGCCCAATCAGAACGTGGATGAGAAAGATGCCCGCAATGTGCTGGAACACCTGCGCGACCACGCCCAGAACAACTAACGCCCACTCAGATCACCCAATACTTCTACACTATCAGATCTCTTGAGGGAGAGGACCTATGAAACGAACTACTTTATGGTCAGCGGTCGCCATCGTTGCTGTCGCCGGCTTCATCTTCGCCAGCTGCTCCACGGACGGCGGCTCGCCCGCGCTCGGCGGCTCCGACGCTGCATCGCAAGTGTATGTGGCCCCTGGTGAAAAAGACCTGTTCTACAACTTTGTCTCTGGTGGGTTCAGTGGGCAGATGTCCGTCTATGGTCTGCCGAGTGGACGCCTCTTCCGCGTGATCCCGGTGTTCTCGCAGGACCCCGAAAAGGGCTGGGGTTACAGCGAAGAGACCAAGCCCATGCTCATGACCTCGCACGGCTTCATCCCATGGGATGATGCTCACCACCCGGAAATGTCGATGACCGACGGCGTGCCCGACGGCCGCTACGTCTTCATCAACGGCAACAACACTCCACGCGTGGCCCGCATCGACCTGCGCGACTTCCGCACGCACGAGATCCTGGAACTCCCGAACAGCTCGGGTAACCACTCCTCGCCGTTCACCACCTACAACTCCGAGTACATCGTTGCCGGCACCCGCTTCTCGATCCCGGTTCCGAACGAAGACATCAGCATCGACGAATACAAGGCCAAGTTCAAGGGCACCCTCAGCTTTGTAAAAATGGACAAGCAGAGTGGCCGCCTCTCGCTGGCATGGCAGCTCCTGATGCCGGGATTCGATTACGATCTGGCCCACGCCGGGAAAGGGGCTTCCCAGGACTGGATGTTCTTCTCGTGCTACAACACCGAGCAAGCCCAGAGTGTGAAAGAGATCAATGCCTCGCAGAACGACAAGGACTTCATCGTTGCCATCAACTGGAAAGCCTGCGAAGAAGCCGCAGCACGCGGCGCTGGCACGGTGGTCGATGCTCGGTACGCGCACAACACGTGGAGCGACAAGACCCACAGCGCCACGCATACGATGGAATCCAAGGTGCGCGTGCTCACCCCGGCCGATCTGCAAGGCGCGATGTTCTATATGCCAACGCCGAAGTCTCCGCACGGCGTGGACGTAGATCCCACCGGTGAGTACATCGTTGGTGGCGGCAAACTGGCCACGGTGATCCCCGTGATGTCGTTCTCCAAGATGCAGAAGGCCATCGCCAGCAAGGCCTTCGAGCGCGAGATCGACGGTATCCCAGTGCTGAAGTACGACGCCTGCTTGGCAGGTGAGGTCAAGAATCCGGGTCTTGGACCGCTCCACACGGAGTTCGACGGCAAAGGCAACGCCTATACTTCGATGTTCGTGTCGTCGGAGATCACGAAGTGGTCGCTCAAGGACTTCAAAGTGATCGACAAGGCGCCGACCTACTACTCGATCGGTCACCTCTGCATCCCGGGTGGCGACTCCAAAGCCCCTTGGGGCAAATACGTGATCGCCTACAACAAGATCACCAAGGATCGCTACCTGCCAACAGGTCCGGAGCTCACGCAGTCCGCCCAGATCTTCGACATCACCGGCGAGAAGATGAAACTGCTGGCCGATTTCCCCACGATCGGCGAACCACACTATGCTCAGGCTGTGCCGGCAGAACTGATCGCGGAGAATTCCCTGAAGCTCTATCCGATCGAAGAGAACGAACACCCGTACGTGACCAAGAGCCCGAAGGCCGCCAAGGTGGAACGCAAGGGTAACGACGTGCACATCTACATGACGGCCATGCGGTCGCACTTTACGCCGGACAACATCGAAGGCGTGAAGGCCGGTGATAACGTGTACTTCCATGTGACCAACCTGGAACAGGATTGGGACGTGCCGCACGGTTTTGCCGTCCTCGGCGCCCGTAACGCCGAGCTGCTGATCATGCCGGGCGAGACCAGCACGTTGCTGTGGCAGCCGGAGCAGCCGGGTGTGTACTCCTTCTACTGCACAGACTTCTGCTCGGCCCTCCACCAGGAGATGCAAGGCTATGTCCGGGTGTCGGCCCGCAGCAGTAGTACCGCACTGAAGTGGAATCAAGACTAATCACCCTCTCGTTGATGGAAGGGGGCTTGCCGCTGAGTCCCGAGCCCCCTTCCCGTTGTTCACTCACCACCGCTACCCTGCCCCATGTCACGCCTCAACCAAGCTCTCGTTGCTCTCGGCGCGTTGTGCCTGATCGCGCTCTACTTCCTACCCATGTGGAAGATCACACTCGAAGCTCCGCAGTATCCCAAGGGAAACGAGCTGGCGATCATGATCCATGTGAATGATGTTCGCGGTGCTCGCAAGAACGATCTGCAGAACCTGAACGGGCTGAATCACTACATCGGCATGAAGAAGATCGAGCCCGACTCGATCCCCGAACTGCAGTACATGCCGGTGATCGTGGCAGGCATGATCGTCCTGGGACTCGTAGCCGCCATCTCGCGAAAGCGCTGGCTGGTGCTGGCCTGGCTGGTGGTGATCATTGCCGTGGGAGCGCTGGGCATGTATGACTTCTACCTGTGGGAGTACGACTATGGCCACGATCTCGATCCGCGTGCGGCCATCAAGATCGAGGGGATGGCCTACCAGCCGCCGTTGATCGGATCGCAGCAACTCCTGAACTTTACGGCGCATTCCTTTCCGGCGATCGGCTTCTACTTCATCATCCTAGGCTGGCTGCTCGGTGCCTGGGCCTGGTGGTCGTCGCGCAAGAACGGAGCAACGTCATGACGTCCCGCGTGATCCCATCGCTCGTGCCACTCGCGATGCTCTTCCTGCTCGGCTGTTCGAACCCGGAGCCCCTTCCCATTGACTACGGGAACGCGCAGTGTACCGCGTGCAAGATGACCGTGGCCGATCCTCGCTTCGGTGCCGAGCTGGTAGCCAACACCGGCAAGGTCTACGTGTTCGACGCTCCGGAATGCATGCTCGGCTGGTACCTGGCCGCAGAGGCCGTTCCAACGTCCAGCGTGCACTCTCTGTGGGTCTCCGACCACGCCGCACCAGCAACGCTCATCGATGCCACCACGGCGGTGTACCTCGAGAGCGAGGAGCTGCACTCTCCGATGAGTATGAACGTTGCCGCCTTCGCCACCGAGGAGGCTCGGCGCGCTGCACAGGCACGGTATGGCGGCATTCCGCTGACCTTCAAGGACGTGCTCACCCTGGCCGAGGACTACCGGTGATCCGCGCGATCTCCATCCTGCTGCTTACCACGATGGGTGTGATCTCACATCAACTGCCACTCGTGTGGCTGTCGTACAAGACCGTGAACGCCCGATACGCCACATTCTACTGCGTGAATCCGGGTACCGACTGCCATGGCTCCTGTACGATCAAACGATCCTATTCGCAGCTTCGCACACCGGAACGATCCGGACAGCTCCCGCGCTTCGTGATGGAGAACATCCAGGAGCTGAGTTCCTTTCTGATCGAGACCGACGAGGTCGGCTGGTTCGCATCCGTGCATGTTTCCGCCTTCCCTCAGGCTACGTTGTGCCGGATCAGCGACCGAAGCGCCGATCCCCCCGCACCGCCCCCTCGGGCGTGATCCCGTTCACCAGTTCTTGATGCCTGCGGCAGCGCTGATCGCTTCCGCACAGGCCGGACTATTTCAATCATTGAACGTGGATCAAGATCATGAAACATCTCCTTCAACTTCTTGTCGCCGTACTGCTCACAGTCGGCTGCTCCACCACAACCGAGCCCACTCCGACAGACCCGACCGACGAACTGGTGCTGATCGGAACGGATACGGTGAATACACACGAAGTATCACTGTACTTCGAAACCGCTCCCCACGTTGGCATGAACACGGTCCTGATACGCGTGGTGCAACTCCCGCAGAAGACCACAGTCGAGACCGTGATCTGGAAGATCGATCCCACCATGCCCTCGATGGGCCACGGCTCACCGGGTAACGTTCATCCGGTGCACCACGGCAACGGCTGGTATCGCGGCACGTGCAACTTCACGATGACCGGAGACTGGGACATTGCACTGACGCGGATGGACCACGATACCATCGTGCATACCACACACTTCCCTGTCGTGGTCAAGTGACGCATGATCGCCGCGATACTCATCGTATCCCTGCTCGTTTCAGAGCCCCCTACCGACACGGCTCGCGTTGACTCGGTTGGCGCCACCGACGCTCATACCGTAACGGTCTTTGCCGAGCCCTGTGCCGAAGCTTGTTTCACGGGTGTTCCCTCGACCACCACGCTTACGGTGGACGAACTGATGACGCACGGCAATGCCATGCTCATTCGGCGCGCCGCCATGGCCGGCGAAGCCATGGTAGGGGGCTTGCGAGGCGGCCAGGTCACGATGTCGATCGACGGCATGAAGGTACATTCGGCGTGCGTGGATAAGATGGACCCCGCCACGGCCTATGTGGAGCTGGACAACCTGCGCGCACTAGACCTGACCACCGGCTCTGGTGACCTGCGATACGGCAGCAACCTGGGCGGTTCACTGGCCTTTCAGCTTCGCCAACCCTCCCATGATGCGCCGCTTGCGGCTCGGGTCGAAGCCACCGTAGATGCCAATGCCATCGGCCGCACGTTCAAGTCCTCCCTGGAAGGCTCTGCCGACAACGTGGGCGCCCGCGTGGCCTACACGTACCGCGCTGCCGAGGACTTTCGTGCCGGTGGTCAGCGGCTGATCGCCGGCTCGAACTTCGAGAAGCACAATGCCCTAGCCGCAGCATCGATCGAGCTTGCCGACCGACAGACATTACAGGTATTGGCCATCTATGATCTGGCCACGTTCATCGGCTACCCGGCGCTGCTGATGGATACGCGCCGCGCCGAAGCCCTGATCGGGGGCATCACGTGGAAGGGGGCTTGGTCGAGCGGGTGGACGTCGTCCGTGAAAGCCTATGCTAATCACGTGGACCATCAGATGGACGACCTGTCGCGCAGTGCAGACGAGGTCGCGGCACGTCCGTTCATGCCCGGGATGTACATGCCCATGGACGGCACCTCCACCACGCTCGGTTCGCTCGCTGAACTGCGATGGGCTTCGTCCACGTCCGTGGTCACCGGTGTACTCGATCTGTCGTACCTGGCAGCCAACGCTACGATGGACATGCTGCCGATGGACATTACCGTGAGCTCCATGCAGATGACCAACATTGGCGATGCCCGTGTTGGAACGTATGGACTGAACGTGATCTGGGAAGAACTCCTCTCCGGTGTGGCCACCGTGCGATCGTCGGTACGATTCGATCTCTCGCCTCGCACCCTCCGCGACCAGGCCTCGCGCGAGATCCTTGCGGCGTATCGTCCGAATGCCCCGATCGACCGCACGATGACGGCTCTTTCGGCCTCTGTCGGTCTACGCGCCGCACTTTCGGAGATGAATACCGGCACCCTGACGTTGTCCACGCTGGAGCGCCTGCCCACCCATCTGGAGATGTATGGATTCTGGCTGTACGACCCCCAGGCGAACATGGTCACCGTGGGCGATCCCGGTCTGACCCCTGAACGAAGTTGGGGCATCGAAACGGGCTTCGAGCATCGGTC
This sequence comes from bacterium, assembly GCA_024711065.1. GTDB lineage: Bacteria > Bacteroidota > Ignavibacteria > Kapaibacteriales > Kapaibacteriaceae > OLB6. The sequence goes on along the minus strand of JANJTN010000193.1, from coordinate 8,476 downwards.
GGACGGCGCACAGCTCCTGGTGGGTGCCCGCACGCAGTGGATCTCGCATTACATCGCGTCAGTCCAGATACGTTCGAACGAGCAGATCCCTCTCCGCAGCGTTGCCAACGTGGGTTGGGCACTGTTGGCGTCGGCGGATCTGTCGTTCAACCTCCCCGTCTCAGATCACACCGTCCTTGGTGCCATGGTGGCGTGGACGTATGGACAGAGCATCGATCAACAGGATCCGTTGCCGCTGATCTGTCCACTTACAGCTCTGGTGCGCGGCGTGTGGACGCTGGACAACGTGCAGATCGAAGCCCGCCTGCGTGGCGCGTTGGCGCAGGACCGCATGTCAACCGTTCTTCTACCCGAGAACGCCACACCAGCGTGGTTCACGGCCGACCTCACAGCGGTGTGGAACGCAACTCGTAACATTGTCGTGATGGCCTCCCTGCGCAACCTCTTCGACGCATGGTATCACGAACACACCAGCATCAACGATCTGGCTTCGCCCGGACGTTCGATCCAACTCCAGGTACGAACGCTATGGTGATCCTGCTCCTCCTCGTGCTGGCAACGTCGGCCTCGGCGCATACCACACTGGTGCGACCTCGCACCGTGGCCGATCTGCAGCGCAGCATCGACCGCGCACAGCCGTTCGACACGCTCGTGATCGCTCCCGGCGTGATCACCGGCTCCGACCTTACGATCGGCAAGCCCCTTACCATCATTGGACGGAAGGGGGCTGTGGTCGACGCCGCCATGAAGGGTACATCGGCCATCTTCGTGGATGCCGACAACGTCACGATCGACGGACTGGCGATCCGCAACGTTGCGGTAAGCTTTAGCACGGACAACGCCGCGATCAAGGTGCGGAAGCGTCGGCATGCGCTGATCCGTAACTGCCGCATCGACAATGCCGTGTTCGGTGTGTACCTCTCCGACTGCAAGCAGAGCCAGGTGGTCGGCAACCGATTCACGGCCTATTACAGCGAACAGTCCAAGGCCGGGAATGGCGTGCATTGCTGGACAGGGCGAGACATCCTGATCAAGGACAACGTGATCGACGGTCACCGCGACGGCGTGTACCTGGAGTTCATGCACCGCGTGACCGTGACCAACAACATCTGTATCCGCAACCTGCGCTATGGTCTGCACTTCATGTTCAGCGACAGTTGTTCGTACCGCCGGAACCGCTTCGAACACAACGGTGCCGGTGTGGCCGTGATGTATTCATCGTGGGTGGAAATGACCGAGAACATCTTCGAGGACAACTGGGGAGTGAGCACGTACGGCCTGTTGCTGAAGGATATCCGCGACAGCCATATCCGCGGCAACACGTTCCATCGTAATTCGATCGGCGTCTATGCCGAAGCAGCAAGCCGCATCCTGTTCGATCGGAACTCTTTCACGGGCAACGGCTATGCCCTGCGGATGCTGGCGAACTGCGACGACAACACCGTGCGCAATAACGACTTTGTAGCCAACTCATTCGACGTGACCACGAACTCCAAGGACTCGCGCAATCACTTCGATCGCAACTACTGGAGTCCGTACGAAGGGTATGATCTGGACCGTGATGGGTACGGCGATGTGCCCTATCATCCGGTGCGCCTGTATTCCCTGCTGGTCGAACAGCTCCCGTCGTCGGTGATCCTGATGCACTCGGCCTTTGTGAACCTGTTGGATGTGACCGAGCGAGTGGTGCCCACCATGACGCCCGAAACGCTGATCGATCACCACCCTCGTATGAAGCCCCTTTCACCATGATCACACTCCACCACCTGCACAAGCACTTCGACAGTCACCATGTGCTGAAGGACGTCTCGCTGGACTTCCCCTCCGGTACCGTTACCGCCGTGATCGGTCCGAACGGCTCCGGCAAGACCACGATGATGAAGTCCATCCTTGGCTTGGTAACACCCGATCAGGGCCAGATCACCGTACACGGCGTCTCGGCCATCAACAACGCCGCCAGCCGCGAACGGATGGGCTACATGGCGCAGATCGCCCGGTATCCGGAGAATCTGACCGCACAGGAAGTGATCGACATGGTCAAGGGGCTTCGGCAGCTCGAAACCAATGGTGCCATGGCGGCCTTGGTGGATCGCTTTGACCTGGGACCGCACCTGAACAAACCGATGCGGACCCTGAGCGGCGGCACGCGACAGAAGGTGGGAGCCGTGATCGCCATGATGTATTCCCCAACAGCGCTGCTGCTGGATGAGCCCACGGCGGGTCTGGATCCCATTGCCTCCGAGCGGTTGAAGACCGAGATCGCTCGGCATCGCGATGGCGGAGCAACGGTACTGATCACGTCGCACATTTTGAGCGAGATCCAGGAGCTGGCCGATCGCGTTGCCTACCTGCATGAAGGACGGGTGTTGTACAGTGGAGATGTCCCGTCGCTCCTTGCCCGCACCGGTGCAGATTCCCTGCAGCGCGCGATCGCCCATATGATGACCTCTGCGAATGAGGTGCAGGCATGATGACCCGTTTGCTCGGATTTGTGCTTAGGGACATCGCCCGTGGACGCTGGGTGATCCTGTACTTCGGGTTCTTTCTGGTAGCTACCGAGGGTCTGCTGTACTTCACCGCCGGCGAGGCCAAGACCGTGGTGGGTCTGATGAACATCGTGCTGATGCTGATCCCTTTGGCAGCCCTGATGTTCGGCACACTGCACCTGCATCACAGCCGCGATTTCATCGAGTTGATGCTGTCGCAGCCGGTGAAGCGCTTTACGATCTATTCCGCCTTGTACTTTGGCGTGGTGCTGCCGTTCCTCGGTGCCTTCGTGCTGGGCACGGCCATCCCAACGGCCATACATGGCATGCTGACTTCGCCCTCCGTACTCTCGCTCCTGGCAACGGGTGTGGCATTGACGTTGGTGTTCTTTGCCATCGCCTTCGTGGTGGCCGTAAAGATCAACGACAAGGCCGCCAGCATGGGTATGGCCTTCATCATCTGGCTGGCAAGCGCCGTGCTGTACGACGGACTCGTACTGGCGGTGACCGTCTGGTACGCCGACTACCCTCTGGAAACGGCCACCATTGCCATGGTGGCCGCCAATCCGATCGATCTCGCCCGGATCATCGTCATGCTCACCTTCGATTACGTAGCTCTGATGGGCTACACGGGTGCCGTGTTCCAGAACTTCTTCGGAGAAGCGCTCGGCATCACCGTGTCGGCTCTCTCCCTTGGCCTCTGGACCGTGATCCCCTTCTGGATCGGAGCCCGCGCCTTTGCTAAGAAAGACTGGTAAGAGAGCGATGGAACGCTTGAACGTTTGAACGTTTGAGGCGTACCGTGAAAGCGTGGTGGTAAAACGTTCAAACGTTAAAATGTTCAAACGTTCAAGCACTCAAGCCCTCTAACGCTTTCTGCAGCAGGCCGCGAACTTCGTGCGCGAAGGGTGTCAGATTTGCATTGCCGGTAGGCTGCACCATGGCCACGGGATCGATGATGCTGATGCGGCAGGTCCCGTCGCCTTCATCGGTCACTACCACATTGCACGGTAGCAACGCACCGATGTTTTCCTCGAGCTTCAGCGCTTCGTTGGCGAAGTTCGGGTTGCACGCACCAAGGATCCGGTACGGCTTGATCTCGGCACCGATCTTCTCTTTCAGGGTCTTGGTCATGTCGATCTCTGTGAGGATCCCGAAGCCAACCTCCTTCAGACGGGCAGTGATTCCGGCGATCGCGTCGTCGAACGACAGGGTAACGGTGGTGGAGAGCGTATAGGACATCTTTTTTCCTTGGGATGGTAAACTTTTTTCGGAATGGATCGTTTGTGGCAACTTCGCAAACTTCAGCCACGCCTCCCAGTACCTATGTCACCTTCGCTGCGACGTCCCCTCGCGCTTTGTTTTGCTGTACTTACAGCCGCCATTCCCCTTCTGGCCAACGAAGACGTCCGCGGCATCGTCGCCGAATCCGGAGAGCGCAAGCCCCTTCCCGGCGTCACCCTCCGGCTGGTATCCATGAAGGACTCCACGAAGATCATGGGCGCTGTGTCCGACCGGGACGGTGAATTCGAGATCGAGGATGTACCGAAGGGGGCCTGGAAGCTCAAAGCCTCCTTTGTAGGATACCGGACCGAGGAGCGCACGGTGTTCGTGCGCAACAGCACGGTAGAGCTGGGAACGGTCCTGCTGACCTCCGACACCGTGGCCCTACGCGGGATCGAGGTCACCGAGAGCGTGGTGGCCGTAGAGATGAAGGGCGATACCGTCGAATTCAACGCCGGTGCCTTCAAGACCAATCCCTACGGGTCGGCCGAGGACCTGGTCAAAAAAATGCCGGGTATCCAGGTGCAGGGCGGACAGGTCACGGCCCAGGGCGAGAATGTGCAGCGGGTGTTGGTCGACGGACGTCGATTCTTCGGCGATGACGCCTCCGGAACCTTGAAGAATGTTCCGGCCGACATGGTGGACAAGGTGCAGGTGTATGATGCCCAGAACGACCAGGCGCGATTTTCCGGGGTGGACGATGGCAATACCGAAAAGACCCTGAACCTGATCACCAAGAAGGACAAGCGGTCCGGTCAGTTCGGCAAGTACTATGGCGGCTACGGCACGGACGACCGCTGGAGCGGCGGGGCCAGCCACAACTACTTCGACGGCGCGCAGCGCATCACCCTGCTTGGACTAACCAACAACATCAATCAGCAGAACTTTTCGATCTCGGACATCCTTGCGTCGATGGGCGTGGGTGGCAGCATGGGTCGAATGATGTCCGGCTGGGCTTCGCGGGCCGGTGCGTCGAACATGCTGCGGATGTCGGGTGGAGGGGGCTTCAGCGACCTGTTCGTGGATGAAGGCAACGGCATCACTACCACGCACATGCTGGGTACGAACATGAGTTTCGAGCTGGCCGATGGTGTGGATCTTGACGGATCGTATCTGTTCAACTATGCCGACAACGACAACGGCACCGTTCTGGACCGCGATTATGTGCAGCCGGCCGGCCAGACCTACAACGAGCTGTCCGAATCCCAGCGACTGCAGCGAACCCACCGCCTCAACCTTCGATTGGATGCCGAGATCGATTCCGTGAACTCGATCCTGTTCACGCCGCGGGTGACGTATCAGAATGGCGACAACGGCTCTACCACCCAAGGGATCACCGCCAATGGTGCCGACACATTGAGTGGAACCAATAACCTGAACACCGGAGTCAGCCAGGGATCGACAGTAGGCGGCGACCTTACCTATCGCCATCGTTTCGCTCCCGGCCGTGTTCTGGCTCTGAACGCCGGCATCAACTGGAACAACGGCCTGTCGGATGGTAGCCTGAACGCTCAGAATGCCTTCCTTGGCGTGGACTCCGTAGTGGTGATCGATCAGACCTCGTTCCAGAGCAGCAACAGCCTGCGTCTGGATGGAATGATCTCGTACACCGAGCCGATGCGAGACAAGGACGTCCTGCAGTTCGAGTACCGTCCTCAGATCACCCGCTCGGCATCGGACAAGCGGACGTCCAGCTATGATCCGGCAACCGGCGATTACACGATCATTGAGCCGGCACTGACGAACGCTTTCGACAACTCGTGGATGACCCACACGGCGGAGGTGTCGTACCGCGCCGAGTTTGGCGACGCCGAGATCACACCGGGCGTTGCCTATCAGTATGCCGAACTGAGCAGCGAGAACACCTTTCCATCCACCACCTCCATCTTCCGCTCCTACAACAACATCCTGCCCACGTTTCAGTGGCGTCAGAAGTTTTCGCTGGCTTCGGATCTGCGTGTGGGATATCGAACGAGCATCTCGCCCCCTTCCAGTTCCCAGCTGCAGAACGTGGTCGACAACTCCAATCCCGTCCAGTTGCGCCTTGGCAATCCGGACCTGGAGCAGACCTATACCCATAGCGTGTGGGCACGGTTCCGAGATATCAACTGGATGGCCGGCAAGACGCTGTTCGGATTTGTGTCGGCGTCGTACACGCAGGACTATATCGGTACGGAGTCTGTGGTAACCACCACGGACACCGTGGTGGCCGGACAGCGGATCCCGCCGGGCGCTCAGATCACGCGGCCCGTGAACCTGCAAGGAGCGATGAATGTGCGTTCCTTCCTCACGTACGGCTTCAAGGTCGGATTTCTGGAGAGCAATCTGAATCTGAACGGCGGCGTGACCTACGGACGTACGCCGGGCCTGGTGAACGGCGTGGAGAACATCTCGAACAACACCGGCATGACCGGTGGACTGTTCCTGAGTACGAATATCTCGGAGGACATCGATGCCTCGGTCTCGTACAACGGCACCTACAACATCGTGATCAACACGTTGCAGCGGCAGAATGATGCCAACTACTTTGTGCACTCTGCCGGTGCCCGACTGATCTGGAATCTTGGCCCGGTGGCGTGCAGTACGGACGTGACCCAGTCGTTGTACACCGGACTCGGTGAAGGATTCGACCGGTCGTTCACGGTCTGGAATGCCGGCGTTGGCTATCGTTTCCTGGCCGAGCAGCAAGCAGAGCTGCGGCTCACGGTGTTCGACATTCTCCGGCAGAACAATGCCTTGAATCGGAACATCAACGACATCTACGTGGAAAGCACGCGTACGACGCAGTTGCTTACGCAATACTTCATGCTCACGTTCAGCTATGACCTGAGGTCGTTCACGGGTGCGCCGCCTCAGCAGGGAGGCTTCGGACCTCCGGGGATGCGCCGACGCTAGGACCCGACGAGCTGCCGCACGCTGACGACAAGCTCCGTGAATGTATCTTTGCGCTGTTACATCACGGAGCTCACGTATGATCCGGCGAAAGCATCTTTTCCTTCTCGCACTGGTGTTCAGCACTGCTGCAGCGTCGCTGTTCGCACAGTTCGGCGACCAGCAGACGCAGCCGATGCAGATCCAGACCCCGCCAAAGTTTGAGCTGTCGGCGCAGTATGGCTACTCCTTTGGTGCCATCGTGTATACGAGTTCAGGAGACGTCACGCTGGAGCCCGGGGCATGGTATGGCGGCGCTGCTGATTTCTACCTGAAGCGCGACATCATGCTGGAGCTGTCCTACTACTACCGCACCAGCAACCTCACGCGACGTGGAGGTACGGCCTGGGAGCCGGGCTTCGAGACGAACTTGGGCGAGCAGACCACGAATTACATTCAGGTTGGCAGCATCAAGACCTTTCGTAAGGGCAAGGTGGCTCCATTCCTCGGAGGCAACCTCGGTCTTGGTTGGTTCTCGTCGGACATTCCGGGGTCGTCCACCAGCACCTTCTTTACCGTTTCGGGTCTCGGCGGCGCCAAGATCTACCTGGCCGAGCACTTCGGACTTCGTCTGCAAGGTCGCTTGATCCTGCCGATCTTCTTTGGCAGTGTAGGCTTCTATTGCGGCGGCGGTGGATGCGGGGCCGGTGTGGGCGGTTCCGGAACCGTTGAAGGCGAGCTCTCCGGCGGTCTCTTCCTATCCTTCTGATCACGAATCCCAAGCAACACTTATGCGCGTCCTCATCCCACTCGTCTTGCTGGCAGCGCTGATCCCGGCCTGCTACCCCGACTATGGTCTGACCACCTCCGATTATCGCACCGTGGTAACGGTCTACGACACCGCGGTCTACAACAACCCCACCGAGAAAGCCGAACTCAGCACCTACTTTCTGATCGACAGCGTGTTCCATATCCTGGAAGAGGGGTCGAAGGACTCGATCAGCCGGAAGTACGACCAGCGCATCCTGGACGGTATCGCTGCCAACTTCAATTCCTTGGGGTGGACCCGTATCACAGACACAGCTGGCTCCAACATTCCAACAACGCTCGTGCGCGTATCGGCCACCAAGAACACCAATTCTTCCTACTACTGGAGCTGGTGGGGTGGCTATTATCCGTGGTATGGAGGGGGCTGGTGGGGCTATCCAGGTTGGGGCTATCCAGGCTACTATCCTCCGTATTGGGGTTCTGGCGGCTACTATGAGTACTCCACCGGTTCGGTGATCGTTGAACAGGATCGCGTGATCCTGCCCTCCAACCCCACCGATTCGCTGGAGCTGAAGCCGATCTGGATCGGCTCCAGCAATGGACTGCTGTCCGGTACCGAAAAGACGGATGTGAACCGCGTGTCCTTTGAGATCCGCCAGATGTTCACGCAGTCCCCATACCTCGTTCTGGATCCTCAACCGTAATCAGTGAAAGGCACAACTATGCGCATGCTTCATGCACTTCTGGCTGGCGTCCTCCTGATCACGGGTACGGGTGTCGGTATCGCTCGCGAAGGGGACTGGGCCGTTACCTTCCTCTATTCGATGGCTTCGCCTACCGGTCGAACGGACGACTATGTGGGTCAGTATTCCTGGTCCGGCTTTGGTGGAGAGGTCAGCTATTACGTGGACGACCACAACACCATCGGCCTGACCTCCGGCTGGCAGCGATTTGACGCGTTCTATCGCGATGCCTTTGCCACCTTCCCCTCTGGTGCCGTATATGGATCGCAGGTCCGCTACCTCACGTCAGTCCCACTGCTGATCACGGCCACGCATATCATGGGC
>JANJTN010000190.1 GCA_024711065.1 bacterium | reverse complement strand
AAGCAGGCCTGCACGATGGCGGCACTGATCGAATCGTGGCCGCATCCGGCGCACAAGGTCGACAAGCCCCCTTCATAATCGTGCTTGGTATACCCCAGTTCGTTCTTGGGAAGTCCGGGATGGCGGAAGACGGGTCTGATGTAGGACATGGTCTAAAGGGCTTGAACGTGAGAGGGCTTGAACGTGAAAGGGCTTGAACGTGAAAGGGCTTGAACGATTGAACGTTTGAACGTTTGACTCAGGTACCAGGCGCTAGGCGCTAGGCGCTAGGCACTAGGCGCTTGGCACGTTCTCAAGATGCGGTTTCATCATGCTAACGATATGATCGGCCGTGATCGGCTTGCCATCATAATTCAGGATCGGGATCAGGCGCGCAGGGTCGATGTTGAGTTCCATGGTGAGAAGTTGGCGCATCTGAGCGTCGCGGTTCTGTTCGACCACAAAGAGCCGTTCGTGAGCGGCGATGAAGTCTGCCACTTCCTGTCCGAACGGGAAGGCTAGCAGGCGCAGGGCATCCAGGTCGAAGCCCTGCTCGCGCAAGAGATCGCGGGCTTCCCATGCCGATTGCGTGGTGGTACCGAAGAAGACCATGCCGTCTGCCGTGGGCGTGTTGGCTTTCACAACTTCAGGCGCGGGGACAAGGGACTTGGCGGTGTTCCACTTCAGGGACAGACGGTCCATGTTGTCCTGATAATCATCCGATCGCTCCGTGTAGGCAGCCATCCGCGTGCGCGAAGTACCACGAGCTACATAGGCGCCCTTGCTGGGATGGGTACCGGGGATGGTGCGATAGGGGATGCCGTCTCCGTCCACATCCAGGTAGCGTCCGTAGGACTTCATGGCATCGAGTTCGTCGGCGCTGAGCACTTTGCCCAGGTCCAGCTTGCGGTCGTCGTTCCACGTGAACGGTGCCGTCATGTGATCGTTCATGCCCAGATCCAGATCCGTCATCACCATCACCGGTGTCTGTAAACGGTCGGCAAGATCAAAGGCATCGGCCGTCATGCTGAAGCACTCAGTGGGGGTAGACGGAAGCAGGAGCGGATGCTTCGTGTCGCCATGCGACGCATAGGCAGCGATCATCAGATCGCCCTGTTGCGTGCGCGTAGGCATACCGGTGCTGGGCCCCACGCGCTGCACGTCGATCAGCACCACCGGGATCTCGGCGAAGTAGGCCAGGCCGAGGAATTCGTTCATGAGGGAGACCCCCGGACCGCTGGTGGCGGTAAAGGCACGAGCCCCGTTCCAGTTGGCTCCGATCGCCATGCCGATGGCAGCCAGTTCGTCTTCCGCCTGCACGATGGCGTAGTTGTGGGTGCCATCCGGAGCTACGCGCATGTCTTCGCAGTAGTTCTGAAAGGCTTCGGCTACGCTGGTCGATGGTGTGATCGGATACCAGGCGGCAACCGTGGCACCGCCATAGACGCAGCCCAGGCCGCAGGCACTGTTGCCATCGATCATGATCGCATCGCCTACCAGGTCGCGGCGCTCTACCGTGAACGGCAGCGGATAGGGCAGGTGGTCGTGCACATGGTCCACGCCCAGCTGCAGCGCCTTCATGTTCGACGGGACCAGCTTCTGCTTGGTGGCGAACTGCTCGTTGATCAGCTGCTCCAGCACCCCGAACTCGATGTTCAGCAGGGCCGAGAGTGCGCCAACGTACATCACGTTCTTGAACAGCAGACGCTGACGTGGATCGGCATACTCCCGGATCATGGTTTCCATCATCGGCACGCCGAGATACGTAATGTTGTCCCGCACCAGCTCCTCGTGAAGGGGCTTGGTGGAGTCGTACAGGAAGTATCCGCCCGGCCGCACGCTGCGGACGTCTTCGGCCATGCTCTGGGGGTTCACCGACACACAGAGATCGATCTGATCGCGGCGTCCGAGATAGCCCCGTTCCGACACGCGGACCTCGTACCAGGTGGGAAGGCCCTGGATGTTGGAGGGGAAGATGTTCTTGGCGGAGACCGGCACGCCCATCCGGAATATGCTCTTGGCAAAGAGCAGGTTGGCACTGGCCGAGCCGGTGCCGTTCACGTTGGCAAAGCGAACAACGAAGTCGTTGATCTGTGACATTACGCGGCAGCTCCTGCCTTAGGCGAATAGTACGAGAACAGTTGCATGTCCCACGCCGAGGTGGGGCAGCGCTCGGCGCAGAGTCCGCAGTGAAGGCACACATCCTCGTCCTTCACCATCACGCGGCCGGTCTTGAGCGTATCAGATACCAACAGGTCTTGCGTCAGGTTCGCTGCGGGCGCCATAAGGCGTGTGCGCAGGTCGGCCTCCTCGCCATTGGCGGTGAACGTGATGCACGACGTTGGGCAGATGTCCACGCAGGCATCGCATTCGATGCAGCGTGACTCGGTGAACACGGTCTGCACATCGCAGTTCAGGCACCGCTCTGCTTCCTTGTAGCCGGTCGGCAGGTCGAAGCCAAGCTCGACCTCTACCTTGCGGTCTTTCAGCGTCACGGACTTGTCGGCATGCGGCACCTTGAACCGATCGTCCACCGTGACCATCGAATCATAGGACCACTCGTGGATGCCCATCTTGGCACTCACGAGGTTGGTCATCGGGTGCGGTCGCACGTTCAGCGGCTTGCCCTGGCAGAACAGATCGATGCTGATCGCAGCGTGATGGGCTTGGGCAACTGCGGTGATGATGTTGGCCGGGCCGAACGCGGCATCGCCGCCAAAGAACACGCGGGGATTGGTGGACTGATACGTAACGGCGTCCACCACCGGCATGTCCCACTTGCCAAATTCGAGTCCGGCATCCCGTTCGATCCAGGGGAAGGAATTCTCCTGGCCGATGGCGATGATCACATCATCGGCTTCGATGTATACCGGCTCTTCACCCGTGGAGACCAGCGAGCGTTTGCCGTTCTCGTCGTACACGGCATGCACGCGGTCGAAGGTCATGCCTACAAGGCGTCCGTCCTTGACGATGAACTCCAGCGGTACATGATTGTCGATGATCGGAATGTCTTCGTGAATCGCGTCTTCCTTTTCCCAGGGTGACGCTTTCATTTCGGCAAAGGGGCTGCGGACGACCACCTTGACTTCGTCGCCACCCAGGCGGCGCGACGTGCGGCAACAGTCCATGGCGGTATTGCCGCCACCGAGTACGATCACCTTGCGGCCGATACTGTGGATGTGCTCAAAGGCCACCGATTGCAACCACTCGATGCCGATGTGGATGTTGGCTGCGCCTTCGTCGCGTCCGGGGATCTTCAGGTCGCGTCCGCGCGGGGCACCCGTACCCACGAAGATGGCATCGTAGTCCTTTGCCAGCATCTCCTTCAATGAACCCACGTAGGTCTTGAAGTGCGTGGTGATGCCCAGATCCAGGATATAGTTCACTTCATCTTCCAGCACCTGTTGCGGCAGTCGGAAGCTCGGGATCTGGGTACGCATCATGCCGCCGCCGGCCGGCTGCTCATCGTACAGATCGATCTCGTATCCCATTGGCGCAAGGTCGCGCGCCACGGTCAACGATGCCGGTCCGCCACCGATCAAGGCCACCTTCTTGCCGTTCTTCGGAAAGGGGCCTTTGGGAATGTATTCCTGGAAGAGCGCTTCATCGCGGAAGTCGGCGCTCACGCGTTTCAACCGGCAGATGGCTACCGGTTCTTCTTCGCCTTCCAGACGGCCGCGTCGGCAGGCCGGTTCGCAGGGTCGATCACACGTACGCCCGAGAATGCCCGGGAACACGTTGGATTCCCAGTTCACGATATAGGCCTCGGTGTACTTGCCGGCAGCGATCAGCCGGATGTATTCCGGCACCGGAGTATGGGCCGGACAGGCGTACTGACAGTCGACAACCTTGTGGTAATACTCGGGGTCGGACGTCTTGGTTGGCTGCATAGGGCGTGAACGCTCCTGACGATGCTAGATAATGGACGTGAAAATATCCAATGGTCAGCAACTCGTAACATGACATTTCGCAGGAATTCCCCACAATGACCGTTCATCGAAGGGCTGCAGCAACACCTCGGGCCACATTTACCCCGTCCATGGCAGCACTGACGATCCCGCCGGCATAGCCTGCCCCTTCTCCACAAGGGAAGAGGCCACGCACGTGCACATGCTCGAGCGAAGTACGGTCTCGCGGGATCCGCACCGGCGAACTGGTACGGCTTTCAACGCCGACCAGGACGGCTTCATTGGTCACGTAGCCGACCATGGATCGACCAAAGTGACGCAGTCCGCGGGCCAATCGCTCGGCAATGGGGCGGGGGAGTACCTCCCACAGGTCAACACTTAGATGGCCGGGGATGTATGAGGTCTTGGGCAACGTGCCGGACACCCGGCCCTCGAGGAAATCCACCAATCGCTGTGCCGGTGCCTGCTGCGTACCGTTGCCGTTGGCTGCAAAGGCTCGTTGCTCGACGCCGGCCTGAAACTGCAGACCGGAAAGGGGCTCGGCAGGACGGTAATGCTCTTCGGTGACCTCTACCACCATTCCGGAATTGGCGAATGGGGAGTCTCGCCGACTCATGCTCATGCCGTTCACCACGATCTCTCCGGGAGACGTGGCTGCCGGAACAATGAGTCCACCCGGACACATGCAGAACGAGAACACCCCACGATGGTCCACCTGGCAGGTCAGACTGTAGCTGGCTGCCGGCAGGAACGGATCACGAGGCGCATGATGATACTGGATCTCGTCGATCAACGCTTGTGGATGTTCAGCGCGAACGCCCAGAGCGAACGGTTTGGCCTCGAGCGCGATGCCGCGATCGAAGCACAGGTGATAGATATCGCGGGCACTGTGTCCGGTTGCCAACACCACCGCGTCGGCCACAAACTCCCGTCCATCGGCCGTGACCGCGCCACGGATCCGATCCGGCGTGGTGCCATTGCCGGACAGCAGGAAGTCTACCACGCGTGCTCCAAAGTGGACCTCGCCGCCGCCGTTCTCGATCGTGGTGCGCAGATTCTGCACTACGCGCCACAGCTTGTTCGATCCGATGTGCGGATGGGCGTCGATCAGGATCTCCGGCGTAGCGCCATGGTCCACTAGCACCTGCAGGATCTCGCGAATGTTGCCGCGCTTGCTGGAGCGCGTGTACAGTTTGCCGTCTGAATACGTGCCGGCACCACCTTCGCCAAAGCAATAGTTCGAGTCCGGGTCAACCACACTCTCCTGCATCAGCGCCCGCAGGTCGCGCCGCCGCTCTCGTACATCCTTGCCCCGCTCCAGCACGATCGGCCGAATGCCCAGCTTGAGACATTCCAGTGCGGCAAAGTATCCGGCCGGTCCTGAGCCGATGATGACGGCCTTCGGGCTTGTCTGCGAGCTCGTCTGTGAGCTCGTCTGTGAGCTCGTCTGCGAGGGGAGTTCCCCGATATCCGATATCCGATCCCCGATATCCGAAAACTCAGCGATGATCCGGATCACGGGATGTTTGCCACGGGCGTCGATACTGCGGCGCACGATGCGCACTTCACCATCGGAACGGCCGGCGGCTTCCAGAGCAGCTCGGGTCACGATAGAAGGGTCGGCGGCATCGCGGGGCGTAAGAGCGAGTTCGATACGGGTAGACATGCCTTCAAAGATAGGAGGAGGGAAGGGGGCTATCTTTGTGGGTGACGAATCCTTTGCTGCCGTTCAAACTCAAGCGTCTGCGCTCACGCTTCGGGCAAGCCCCCTTCACCATGCTGGACGTGGGTGCGGGCAACCACTCTGCGCAGTTGGTAAAAGGGCATTTCCCGCAGTGTTCGTACTACGGGCTGGATATCTCGCGGGGGTACAACAACGACGAGCGCGACTTTGCGCTGATGGCCGGGTTCTACGAGCTGGATCTGACCCTGCTGCAGTTCGAGGCGATCCCGGATGACTTCTTCGACGTGATCATGATCGCCCACGTGATCGAACACCTGCCGAATGGCGATGCGGTATTGGCCGCACTGGTGCCCAAGCTTAAGCCCGGCGGTGTGATCTATGTGGAGTATCCCGGGGCACGGAGTCTGACGCTACCCAGCATGCAGGAGACCCTGAACTTTCATGACGACCCCACGCACGTGCGGGTGTACTCGGTGTCCGAGGTCTCGGCTGTGCTGGAGCAGGCCGGAGCTCGTGTGCTGGAGGGTGGCACGCGGCGCGACTGGCGCATCATTGCCATGATGCCGTTGACCGTGCCGTACAACCTGATCCGCAAAGGCTATTTCCGAGGGTCGCTCTTCTGGGATCTGTTCGGCTTTGCCGAGTTCGTCTATGCCGAACGCCGTGGCTGAAACGGTGTGGGACGTGGTGGTACTTGGAGCCGGCGCGGCCGGACTCTTCTGTGCGGCAACAGCTGCTGCCGGCGGTGCGCGTGTGGTGGTGGTGGAGCACAACAGCAAACCGGGCAAGAAGATCCGCATCAGCGGCGGTGGACGGTGCAACTTCACGAACCGTGAGGTAACGCACCGCAACTTCCTGTCGGCCAATCCCGACTTTGCCCGATCAGCCTTGCAGCGGTACACGCCGCAGGACTTCCTGGATCTTGTTGACCGCTACGGCATCGCCTGGCACGAGAAGACGCTTGGCCAGCTCTTCTGTGATGGCTCGGCCCAGCAGATCATCGACCTGTTGATGCAAGAGTGTACGGCAGCGGGAGTAGAGGTCCACCTCGATACACCGGTGCTTGGCGTGGAGCGCGGCGAAGTGTTCACGGTGCACACACAACGAGCCCCTTACAGCGCATCGCGTCTTGTGGTGGCTTCGGGCGGACTCTCCATCCCCTCACTCGGCGCCACCGGCATTGGCTACGACATTGCACGTCAGTTCGGTGTTCGGGTGATCGAACCCGAACCGGCGTTGGTACCGGTGGTATGCGACTCCGTGTGGTCGGAGCGGTATGGGGCCTTGGCCGGCGTGAGTCTGGACGTGGAAGCCGAGGCCGACGGGCCGGCATTCCGGGAGCATCTGTTGTTCACGCACAAAGGGCTGTCGGGTCCGGCCATTCTCCAGGCTTCGTCCTACTGGCACCGGGAGACCGACCTGACGGTGGATCTGCTGCCGGGCGCCGACGACCCGCAGTTGTATGAACAGCTGCGAGATGATCGGCGGATCCTGCGTAACGCCCTTGCCGATCTGTTGCCGAGTCGATTGTTGCAGCAGTGGCCTGATGAGCGACTGGAGCACAAGGCCATCGATCTGAAGAAGTCTGATGTCCACGACGTGCTCTCCGGTCTGCACCGGTGGTTGGTGCGGCCGATTGGCACGGAGGGATTTGCCAAGGCCGAGGTCACGCGCGGTGGGGTGGATACCACAGAGCTCTCGAGCAAGACGATGGAGTGTCGACACGTGCCCGGGCTGTATTTTATCGGCGAAGTGGTAGACGTGACCGGATGGTTAGGGGGCTACAACTTTCAGTGGGCCTGGAGCAGCGCAGCTGCCGCCGG
>JANJTN010000185.1 GCA_024711065.1 bacterium | reverse complement strand
ATGACCTACGTGTTACTCACCCGTGCGCCAGTGACCCCGAAGGGCCCCTCGACTTGCATGTGTTAAGCATGCCGCCAGCGTTCGTCCTGAGCCAGGATCAAACTCTCCGTTGTATTTGAGTGTTTGATGCTCTGTTGTTGCTCATCGACTGGTTGTTGTTGTGTGTCATTGACGGGGTAGGTTCATGAACCTACCCTTATGTCTGTTCTGTTTCCCGTTGTCAAAGACCGCCGCGAAAAAAACAGGGACCGACCGTGGTCTGACCCTGCGCCCCTCACCCGAGTTCGCGTGGGAGGGACAACAAACATACGGCGGGTTTGCGACTCTGCAAAACGGGAAGTGAAATTATTTCACGGAGAACTGCATGCGCACCGTGATCGATGCGGTCTTGTGCTTCGCAGCCGTGTTGAACGCGCCGCCCCAGGTGTACTCCTCGGCACTGTTCTGCGCCGTGATCTGAAAGACCCCCATGTCCGCGCGGTCCAGCGCCCCTAGTGATCCGCCGCCGTTCTCGGCCAAGGCGGTGGCGCGCTCCCGACCATCAGCAGCAGCCCGACTCAATAGATCGATCTTCAGTTCCGACAGCTTGGTGTAGTAATACTCCGGTGCGCGAGAACTCAACTCCACGCCGGCATTGAGCAGCTCCGAGATCTCCCGGGAAACGGCTTCGACCGTGTCCACATTGCGAGACTCGATCGTAACGGACTGCCAGAGGCGATAGCCGTCGAATTCTTGCTGATACCCGCCGGATGGTAAGCGGACTGATCGGTACTGTTTGTCGATATCAATGGACCCCATCACGATCTCGGCCTGGTCTATCCCCTTGCGCAGTAGATAGTTGCGGACGATCTCGGCGTCGCGCTTCAGGTCCGGATACACCGCACCCACCGTAGCTCCTGTGCGCTCGAACGACGCGCGCCACACCACCAGGTCCGATGTGAAGTTGGTCTCTGCCATCCCTGTCACATTCACCTTCTGCACGCCGGGATGCGTGTCCGTCCAGGCCTGCGCCACGATCCAGGTGGAAACGATCACCGCTACGCCGATCGCAATAGCGCTCCATGTACGCTGTTCCATCTTCAGCCCCCTTCACCAAACGGTAGCTGGCAGTGTCTCTTGCTGTTCACCGACCAGCGGGTCGGCAGAACTCCCTTCCGGATCAACAAGATACAGGTAAGGGGCTTATGGTCGGCCATGATTTGATATTTTTGCACGTTCGCTAGTTCCGTATCTGTCCACACGTCCCCCTTACCATGGCAAAGTCCGTTAGTGTTCTGCTCGTCACCGGCGAGTGCTATCCGTTCCTGAAGACCTCTGAGCTGGCAGACCTGATCTATGCGCATGCCCTGGGTTCACGTGAGATCGGGCACGACATCCGCGTGATGATGCCCAAGTACGGGTTCATCTCGGAACGCAAGAATCGGATCCACGAGATCAACCGCCTGCGCGATATGCCGATACCGGTGGGCAAAACGGAGTCGCTGGCTACCGTCAAGTCATCGTCGATCAATAACCCACGCGTCAAGGTCCAGGCCTATATCACCACCAACGAGAATTATCTCGACGCCAACAAGGGCGTGCTGGTGAACAACACCACAGGCAAGGAATTCAAGGACAACGACGAACGCTTCATCTTCTTCAACCGCACGGTGATCGAAACGTGCATGCTGCTGGGCTGGTTCCCAGACATCATCCACTGCGTGGGCTGGCAGGCTGCCCTGTTGCCGGCCTATATCCGCACGATGTGGCCGAACGAGTTCAAGAAGACGAAGATCCTGATGACGATCGACGACTTCTCCGAACAAGGCGTCTTTCCGGCAAAATCCATCGAGAAGACGGGCCTGCCCAAAGAGGTCGAGAAGGTGCTCAAGTACAAGAACAAGATGAACTTCCTGCATGCCGGTGTGGCCTACGCCGATGCGGTCACCACGCTCTCTCCGGGCTATGCTGCCGAGATCACTGCCACCAAGGAGTGGAAGGACGGCTGGCAGAAACTTCTGGGTAAAGGAAAGAAACTCGTCGGAATCCCGCACGGGATCGACCTGATGCAATGGGACCCGAAAAAGGATGCGTTCCTGCGGTCCAAGTTCGATGCCGCCAACCGCGCTCCGAAAGTGCGCGTGCGGGAGCAGATCCAGCGCGCCGCCGGCCTCAAGGTTGATGGTCGCGCGATCCTGTCCAGCTTCATCGGCCCCCTCACGGAAGCGTACGGCGCCGACCTGCTGGCAAAGGCCATTCCCGCGATCGTTGCCGATGGCGTGCAGGTGCTGGTGGCTACAGCCGTACCGACGGATCTGACGAAGGACTTTCAAGCACTGGCCAAGAAGTATCCGGGCATGGTGTCGATCAAGACCGGCGTGGATGAGGAATTCGTCCACAATGCCATCGGCGGCTCGACCCTGTTGCTGAAGCCCTCGCGCTCCGAGGCCAGCGGCCAGTTCCAGCGTACGGCCTTGCGTTACGGCACCATCCCGGTGGTCCGCGAAACCGGCGGCATCGCGGAGCAACTCACCGATGTGAATGAAAAGGCCCTCACCGGGAATGCTTTCCTGTTCAAACGGAACGATGCAAAAGACCTGCACAAAGCCGTGAACCGGGCCGTGGCACTGATCGGTACACAAGAATCCTGGGAGACCATCGTTGACAACGCGATGCAGACCGACGTGAGTTGGTCGCTGTCCGCCAAACCCTACGATGAATTCTACCGCGCCCTGGTGAAGGAAGCCAAATAACCGTGCCCCTGTTGCTTCGTTCATCGCTGCCGACCCCGGCAGTGGTCGTGCTATTGTGCGGACTCCTGCTGTCCGGCTGCAACGACCTGCCTACCGACGTCGGTAGCGACCTGGTTCCGGGTACCGACACGCTCTACCTGCAGTCGAGCACGTCGACGCTCTTGATGACCGATGCCGGCACCCGTTCCGAACGCGAGCCGTTCTATAACTCCACCTATATGCTCTTCGGCAAGACTTCCGATTCCGAAGCCCGCATGTTCGTCGAGCTCGTCAACTACCCGGATCTTGGAGCGCCCGACAGCTTCACGGTGATCTCGTCCGAACTCCTTCTGCAACCCGAGGCGTACATCTTTGGCGATACGAACGATCGCTTGGTAGACCTTCGCATCCTCGAACTCCAACAGGAATGGTCGGCGCAAGCCACCTGGGACAGCATCTGGGCTCCCGATGGATCGTCCACGTACTACTCCGACGCCCAAACACCGCTCGCGACGTTCTCGGCTACGATCGACACGGCCAACACCACGCTTGCTGTCCCGATCGACCTTGCCGCAACCAAACGCTGGCTAGACCTGGCCAGCGACTCGGCCACCAGCGGCCAGGTGTTCGGCATGGTGCTGCTGCCGCGCAACACCGCCTCCATTCGGCAGTTCCGCAACCTGAACGACACTCGCCAAGCCATCCAGCTTCGCGTGGTCTGGAAACATGCCGATAGCACCGAGCCCGACACCACCCTGATCTCTTCGGTGGCGGCCAGCTTCGTGAACACTCCTATTCCGCAGGAAACCGAGCTCGTTACGCAGGGGGCTCACCAGCACTTCGCCTCGTTTCGCGTACAGGTCGATTCACTCGACGAGTTCGCCATCCTGCTCGGCGCACGGCTGCACCTGAAGGCCGACCTCTCCCGCAGCCAGATCGGTCGCTTCGGCATTGACGAGGTGCTTGGTGTGCGCTTCCGCTCCAGCGGCGGCGAAGAACTCACGATGGTTACCCGAGGCACGGCTGACGGAGAGTATACTTTCGACAATATCGTTCCGATCCTGCAGCGCTTGCGTGCCGACGGTGGCACGGGAACCATCTGGATCGTACCGGTCGACAACTATGCCCTCTGGCGCATGAACCGCCTGTGGTTCCACCCCACCACGGCATCCGACCCGAACGTACAGGCCACGCTCAGCATTGTGTACACCATTCCCACGGTGTTGCAATGAGGCAGATACTCGTGGTGGCGGCCGTCATCGCCATCACTCAGGCCGTTGCCCACGGCCAG
The DNA here is from genome assembly GCA_024711065.1 of bacterium. Taxonomy (GTDB): domain Bacteria; phylum Bacteroidota; class Ignavibacteria; order Kapaibacteriales; family Kapaibacteriaceae; genus OLB6. Next base: position 10,279 of record JANJTN010000185.1, on the reverse strand, counting down.
GGTGGCTCCAATTACTCAGCACTAGGCATCGGTGATCTGCGGCCCACCGTCGGCGGACTGTACGACGGCATGGGCGGCACGGCCATCGCCATGCCAACCCCGCATGGCATCAACGTGGTCAACCCGGCCTTGCTCGGATTTGCTACCACCACGCGCCTGCAAGGGGGCTACCGGTTCAATCAGCACGTGATCTCCAATCCCGACGGACGCACGCTGGCGCAGAACAACGGCGGGATCGACGGTCTGGTGGCGATGTTCTCTGTGGACACGGCCTACGGCTTCGGCATCAGCTTCGGTTTACTACCCTACTCGGACGTCTCGTATTGGGTGCGGCGCTCACTGACTTCGGGTCTAGACGGCCTAAGCGTTACCGGAAGCAGCGAGCAACGCGGCTCCGGCGGTTCGTCCATGGTCCACCTCGGCAGCTCGGTGCGGCTTGGCCGTGACCTGCGCCTCGGCATCGCCGTCAACGGCATGTTCGGCGTTCTCACATATGAAGACGACGTGGTGGCCAACGGACCGTTCAACGCCGTGGAGAGTTCGCAATCGTACGACATCCGCGGATTCCTCTTCAAAGGGGGCTTGCTGTGGCACGCCACGGACTGGCTGAACCTGGGCGGATACGTGATGGCAGGTAACGACGGATCGGTGTACATCACGCGGCGAGCTACGGGGTACCAGGCGTCGGGTGTGTTCTACGATACCACGCAGATCGAGGAAACCTTCACAGGTATGCCTCTAACGTACGGGATCGGGATCTCTACGCCGATCGATCGGGGCTATCTCGGGATGGATCTCGAAGTGCAGGATTTTACGGCGCTTACCGTGAACGTCCGTGATGATGCCGGATATACCACCGGACTTCGAGCAAGCCTGGGCTACACGCAGCCGGGACATCCTATTGGTTCATTCTGGAAACAGCTCGGCGTTCAGGGCGGCCTTTCGGCGCAGCGGCTGTACACCACGTTTCGTGGACGGGATCTGTGGGAACTGATGGGTGCCGGTGGACTCTCGATCCCGCTGGGCGGACACGCCATGATCGATGCCGGCGTACAACTCGGTTATCGAGGAGTGGTGGATGGCTCCAACGAGCTGAACGAATTCGTCGGCCGTCTGACCGTCACGGTCAGCATCGGCGAGACCTGGTTCAAACCGTTCGCACGCGATTGATGATCCCGGTCGTAGACCGACCGTCCAGCAGCGGGATGATCTCTACACGCCCTCCGTGCTGTTCAACCACGTCCGCTCCCACCACGGTATCGCGCGTGTAATCGCCCCCTTTCACCAGGATCTGTGGTACCAGCGATTCGATCACTCGCAGCGGCGTATCGTCGTCAAACGCAACCACGTGATCCACACATCGCAAGGCTTGCAACACGGTCAGCCGATCGGCCAACATGTTCACCGGACGTTCAGGTCCCTTCAGGCGCTGCACGGAGGCATCGGCATTCACGCCCACGATCAACACGTCGCCCAACGCCCGAGCAGCCTCCAGATAGGTCACATGGCCGGCATGCAGAATGTCGAACACACCGTTCGTAAAGACCACGGTCTTGCCCTCGGCTCGCAGCTGAGCGCCCAGTCGGGCCAGATCGTCCAGCGACGTCAGGTTCATGCGTTCCCGGCTCCGTGCAATGCCGACTCGCGGGTGGCATGCAGCAATGCCTCAGTCGTGATCGAGACGATCCCCGGCTCGGCTACCACCACTCCCGCAGCAATGTTGGCAAGGCCGGCAGCCTCGCGCACCGTAGCACCGCAGGCTACCAGTGTTGCCAGCGTCGCGATCGCCGTGTCGCCGGCGCCGGACACATCGGCCACGTTCTTCGCAACGGTTGGGACCGAACTCACGGCACCACCCCGCTCGAACAGCATCATGCCCTGCGAGCCCAGCGTGATCAGCACATAGGAACAGTCCACCAGCTGCAGCAACTGCTCACCGGCACGCAGAACGTCGTCCGTGGTCCGCAGCGGCGTCCCGAGCATGTCGGCAGCCTCCTTCCGGTTAGGCTTGAAGAGGAAGCATCCGCGGTAGGCCTGGGTATGGGTCTTTTTGGGATCCACGAACACCGGGATGCCCAGCTCCTTGGCCAGGGCGATCACTGATTCGATCATGGGTGCCGACAGGAAGCCCTTGTCGTAGTCTTCGAGGATCACGGCCTGAAGCGCAGAACGTTGGCGAAGCGCAGAGCGCACCGCGTCGATCACCGAGGCATCCACTGCAGATCGGGTCTCGCGATCCAAGCGAAGGAGCTGCTGGTTGTTGCCGATGATCCGGGTCTTGACGGTGGTGGGGCGTGTGTCAGACCGAATGATCCCCTCGGCCTGAAGTCCGCCTCGCTCTGCGAGGGAACGCAGATGGTCTCCTGCAGGGTCCGTGCCAACCACGCCGAATAGCGAGGCAGAGGCGCCGAGAGCACGAATGTTGGCCGCCACGTTGGCGGCACCGCCCAGATGGTAGGTTTCCGTATCCAGGTCCACCACCGGCACCGGCGCTTCCGGGCTCACCCGGTTCACCGTGCCCCAGTAGTAGTGATCCAGCATCACATCGCCCAGTACGGCCACCTCTACGCGCCCGGCCTGCTCCAGCAGGATCCTGGCACGATCCTCGGTCACGTGCTCCATGATCAAGCGGTCTCCCCGGCTCCTTCAGCCTGGCGCGCACCCAGCTGCCGGTCCAGCAGGTAGATACTTGGACCATCGGCACCGATCAACTTCAATCGATCGATGATCCCCTCGACCACCGCTTCCTCTTCCACCTGTTCGTTGATGAACCACTGGAGTACGATCTGCAACGGAAGATCTTTCTCCTTCACGGCCAGTTCATAGAGCACATTGATCCGCTCGGTGATCGCCAGCTCGTGCTTGCGAACCTGCTCAAAGACCTGCAGGGCCGAGCTAAAGGACTTTGCCGGAGCCTTGATGGCCTGAAGCGCTACCGTGCCGCCACGGGCCATCAGGTGCGTGTACAGCTTCATGGCGTGGTTGGTCTCCTCCTGCCACTGGAGCCGCATCCAATGGGCAAACCCCTGCAGGTTGTTCTCCTCGAACCACGCGGCCATGGCCAGATACTGGTAGGCGCTTTGGAATTCGGCCTGGATCTGGTCGTTGATGGCACTGACAAGTTTTGGCTTTACGGCCATGAAAGAACCTCGCTCAGAAGTATGATCAGGAAGCACGATATTACGAAATGCCCCTAGTTTCGGGCCTCTTCACCCTTTCACCCTTCCCACCCTGAATCTATGAACCGCTTTGCCAGAACCACCCGACTCTCCATTCACGGTGCCGAGTACTACGGCTATCATGGCGTACGCCAGGAGGAACGCTCCCTCGGAGGAAGGTATCAGGTAGACGTCGAGATCGTCTACGATGCCTCGCAAGCCGTGATGAGCGACGATGTGTCCGACACGATCAATTACGAGGAAGTGCTCTATCGTGTTCGCGAGCACATGAACGGCGATGAGCCCTATGATCTGATCGAGACGCTTGCCTTTGATATCGCGACTTCGATCATCGACACGTTCGATGTGGCGCAAACGGTTACCGTGCGCGTACGGAAACTCACCGTACCGGTGCAGCAGGTGCTGAGTCACGTGCAAGCCGAGATCACCCTGAACAGACCGTCACAGCCGGCATGAGCGAGACCGTGATGCTCTCGCTGGGATCGAACATCGGTCCACGCAAGCGTCGTCTCCGCGATGCGGTGCGGAGCATTGCGGCGAACATTCTAACGGACGTTCGCTGTTCGTCCATCTACGAGACCGATCCTGTTGGCTATACCGACCAAGCCCCCTTCCTGAATGTGGTGGTGGTGGGCGAGACTCAGCTCTCGGCAGTGGACTTTCATGAAGCTTGCAAGGGGCTGGAGATCGCGCAGGGACGCCAGCATCGCGAGCGTTGGCGTGAGCGAGAGATCGACATCGATGTGATCCTCTATGCCGACGAGTGTGTGACCACCGAGAAGCTCTCCATCCCGCACCCGCAGTTCCACGAGCGGCGCTTCGTTCTGCAGCCGGCGGCCGAGGTCGCTCCGCAGATGGTCGATCCGGCGTCGGGCTGCACCATCGCGGAACTCCTGGCCATCTGTCTGGACACGAGCGGCGTGTCCGTTGTTCAGCCGCCGATCACAGTTGCGACATGAGCCGCATCCCCGATCATATCATCGACCAGATCCGCGACCACGCCAACATCGTTGAGGTGATCGGCGAGCACGTCCGCTTGAAGAAGGCCGGGCGCAACTACCTTGGCCTGTGTCCCTTTCACAAGGAACGAACACCATCGTTCAACGTGAATCCCGAACGCGGCATGTACAAGTGCTTCGGGTGCGGCAAGGGCGGCAATGCCATCACGTTCGTGCAGGAGCATCTGCACATGACGTTCCCGGACGCCGTACGCCATCTGGCCAACAAGATGAACATCGTGATCCCTGAAGAGGAGGTCGACGATCCCACCGGCGAACAGGCCCGCAAGGAAGAAGCCCGCGCGGCCCTGCGCGAAGCGGCACGGTTCTACGCAGACGTGCTCGCATCGTCCGATGGTGCTCCGGCGCGACGGCTGCTGGAGAAACGTGGATTCACGCCGCAAACGACCGAGCAGTTCGGTATCGGCGCTTCGCCCGCGGCGTGGGATGCCACGTTGAAGCACCTCACCGCCAATGGCTTCACCCAACAACATCTTGAAGATGCCGGACTGGTGATCGTTAAGGACGACGGCAAGGTGTATGACCGGTTCCGTGGACGCGTGATGTTTCCCATCCGCGACGATGGGGGCCGCGTGGTCGGATTCACGGCGCGTGTGATCGGCTCGGACTCCGACGGACCCAAATACATCAACTCGCCGCAGACGCTGGTCTACGACAAGTCGCGCGTGCTCTACGGTCTGGACCTGGCCAAACGCTCCATCATGCAGGCACGCCGCGCGCTCCTGGTGGAAGGCCAGGCCGACGTGATCGCCATGCATCAGGCAGGATTCACGGCCACCGTTGCGTCGTCCGGCACAGCGCTCACGCCGGATCAACTCCGATCCGTCAAGCGATATGCCGACAGCGTGGTGCTGATCTTCGATGCCGATGCCGCCGGCCAGAAGGCCATGTCGCGCGGGATCGAACTGGCCCTCGAAGCCGGACTCGACGTTCGATGCGTGGTGCTTCCCGAAGGCGAAGACCCCGACTCGTTGATCCAGGGGCAAGGGGCTGACCACATGCACGCATTGATCGAGTCGGCCTTACCATGGATGGAGTACCAGACCGATCGATTCCGTTCGCTTGGTGCCCTGGAAGACCCGGTACAGCAGGCCGACGCTGTGCGCACGATGCTCACCTGGATCCTGGGCATTCCCGATGCGCTCCGCCATCCGTTCCTGATCCGTGAACTCGCTGAGCGCTTTGGTCTGGACGAAGCCACACTGAACACCGAAGCCGACCGGCTTAAACGGGCAAAGCGACCAGCCCCCTACCAGCACGAACGTCAGCAACCACAGCGGCCACAGCAACAGCAACTGCAACAGCAACAGCAACAGCCACAGCCACAGCCACAGCAACTGCTCCTGCCACCCGAACGCGAATTGCTCCGCATGGCGCTAACGGTAGAGCACGGATTGGCGCTGATCCTGCACCAGTACCACGTGGAACCACAGACGTTCTACACCGAGCGAGGACAACGACTCTTCCGCCGGGTGTTGATCGCCGAAGCCGAGACCGAGAACGTGGTGGAGCATTTGATCGACGACCCGGAGCTGAACATTGCCGACAAGGCACTGATCCGTGAGTTGGTGGGGTCGGCCACCCGACTGAGTACCAAGTGGAAGGACTTTGATATCCAGATCCCGGACCACGAAACAGCCAGAGCGGTGCGCGATGCCCTGATCGGCATTGCACTACAGCGCACCGTGGCCGAGATCGAGCAAGTGATGCAGCAGCTGCACAGCATTACCGAAGACGCACAGTATCAGCGGCTGGCCCACGCCCTGCAGCACCTCATGTCGCGAAGAGAGGATCTTCGCCGACGCTACTCCGACGATCCCTTCGATATCTCATGGCTCGACGCCGATACAACATCAGCATCCTGATCGGCTGCCTGCTCCTAAGCGTTGTGCTGTGGGGATATGTGACCCTTACGCGCATTGCCGAGGACGAGGTGGAAGTGGCGCTGATCGTGGAAGCGCCTCCGAATCAGGCGTTGCTCTCGGCTGTGCCGCGAACGATCACGGTACGCGTCCGTGGGTCGGGACTGCAGATCCTGAACATGAAGTACCTGAACCGTTCTTCGGTCTGCCGGATCGACCTGGCACGGATCAAGCCCAGCGGCACATCGATGTACGATATCGAGCGCGATGAACTGGTGCGGTCCACCACCCTGAGCGGCTCGCTGAGCATCGTCAGTGTTACGCCGTCGGCGCTGTTGCTTACCACCGGCGATCTCTTCCGAAAGCAGGTACCGGTGCACATCATTTCGAACATTGCCTGCCGCGATGGATTCGAGATCGTTGGTACCGCACAGTCCGACCCATCCATCGTGGAGGTGCGCGGCACGCGTTCCATCGTAGAAGGCATCGAGCGCTGGAACACCCAGAAGGTCTCGCTGGATGATGTGCACGAGCCCATCGAATTGCAGGTACCGATGAGCGACTCGTTGATGAGCGTGCTGAACGTTGTGCCGTCCATGATCACGATCCGGCTGGATGTGCAGCAGACGGCCGAATTGGTGGTGAGGGACGTGCCGGTCGATCTGGCTTCAGACGACCCCACACTGCGCGTAGAACCGTCGATGCTCGCTGTTACGGTGCAGGGCGGAGCACGCGTGTTGGCAACGCTTACCCCTCAGCAGATCGGGGCGATGGCCACCAGCACAACTCCCGGTCCTACCCGCCCGGCCATCCTCACACCGGATGGCGTTCGCGTGATCGGAACAGATCCGCCCTTCGTGCGCGTGGTTCGCCGATCTCCCTAGGGATCAGCGCAGGATCAAGGAGCTGTCGCCGTAGCTCAGAAAGCGATAGCCGCTATCAAGGGCAGCTTGATAGACCGACCGCCACTGCGGGTCGCCGGCAACCGCAGCTACCAAGAGCAGCAGCGTGTTTCCCGGCTGATGAAAATTCGTCACCAGGGCATCGACCACACCCAGGTGAGCGCCAGGGGCCAACATCAGGCGAGTTTCTCCCCACAACTTGGCAAGCCCCTTTCCGTTCATCCAGCGCAGCACGTGATCCAGGGCCTCTTCTCGGGGAAGGGGGCTCAGGTCGAATGCCGACCACTGATCCACGTCCAGGCTATCGGGCTCTTCGCCAGCTGCCAGTCGGCAGCCGAACCAGTAGACCGACTCCAGGGTCCGCAGCGAGGTGGTACCGACAACCGTGACAAAGGGTGCGCTGGATCGGCAGTGCTCCACGATGTGCCGGAGCTGGTCGGCCTGGATCTCGATGCGTTCGGCATGCATCACGTGATCACGTGCATCATCGGCCTCCACGGGCTGGAACGTACCCAGGCCAACATGCAGGGTTACCTCGGCAACGCCGATGCCCCGGCCCGACAGGTGCTGCAGCACCCGGTCCGTGATGTGCAGACCCGCCGTGGGTGCGGCCACCGAACCCTCGTCGCGGGCAAACACGGTCTGGTAGCGGTGCTGATCCTGCGCATCATCCTCGCGCTTGATGTAGGGTGGCAACGGTACGTGGCCTACGTCGGAAAGTACCTGGGAGAGACTGCGTGTATCCGGCCAGGAGATCCGAACCACGCCTTCGGTTCCTTTACGCCCCAGCACGTCCACATGCACTGCATCGTGGGCACAGGCCAGCCGCATACCGGGCGTTACGTTGCGTCCACCCACCAGACATTCCCATTCCGACGGGTCCGAGCTGGCCAGGACGACGGCCGGGTCTGCCGATGGACCCACCGGCCGCGTGAGCAACACCTCTGCGGCACCGCCTGTGGGCTTGAACAGGGGCAATCGGGCGGCTACCACTCGTGAGCGGTTCACCACCAGTAGTGAGTGAGCCGGCAACAGACCGGGTAGATCGCGAAACACACGGTGTTCTACCGAGTTGGTGGCTCGGCGATAGACCAGCAACCGCGAAGCATCGCGCTCGTCGAGTGGGCGCATAGCGATCCGGTTGGTCGGCAGGTCGTAGTTGTAGTCGGCGATCCGCAGGTGCGGGCGAGAGTCCGGGGTCATCGAACGGGTCGTATCTTTCCGGCCGCTGTAACCCCAGCAGCCTCCCGGCGTACTGATGCCGGCTTTTACACGATTGCAACAGGAGAGTCGCATGCAAGATAACCAACCCCGTCCCGTACCGCCGCCGCCCGTGGCACCCCGCTCCCGTAACCGCTCCCGCTGGTGGATCCCACTGGCCGTGATCGGTGGACTGCTCGTGATCTTTATCGTGGTGATCGGAGCTATTGTTGGTGCGCTCTTCAGCGGCCTTGGAGAGTTCGAAGAAAAGCCGCAGCCCCTTGAAGAGAAGACGGTGCTGGTGGTAGACCTGTCATCCGGAGTGGTTGAATACCGACCGCCCGTGGTCTTCAATATCAGTGGCGACCAAGGAGGCATTCACCTCATGGAAGCCGTGATGGCCATCGAAGATGCCGCCAAGGATCCCAAGATCGAAGGTATCCTGTACAAGGCCGGTGGTTCGGTGGGATTCACCAAGCTGACCGAGATCCGCGACGCTCTTGTGGAATTCAAGAAGTCGGGCAAGTTCATGTATGCCTTCCTCGAAGGCGGCGAAAAACAACATTATTACCTGGCCAGCGTTGCCGATTCGATCTTCATGCCGGCCGAAGGTCTGCTGGCGATGAACGCCTTCGGAGCGACGGGTGTATTCATGAAGGGGCTCACCGAGAAGATCGGTGTGGACTTCTACGTGGAGCAGTTCGAGGAGTACAAGTCTGCCGCCGAGCCCATGAGCCGCAAGGACTGGAGCGCGCCTGCCAAAGAGTCGATCCGTGCTATCATCGAGCAGCGCGAACGCCTGTTCGTAGAAGCGATCTCCGCTTCACGCGGTCTGGACCCGACCGTGATCCGTGCGGACATGAGCGCGGGTATCTATATCCCCGACTCGCTAAAGGCCCACGGCTACATCGATGGTCTGGAATACGAGTGGGTGCTCCGTGAGCGCATCGCGCGACGCGTAGACCCGTCCGACACCTCGGCACACCCGAAGCTGCGAGTGAAGTCGCTGACGAGCTATGCCAAGCATGACCGCAGCCTGGACGAAGAGCCTACGATCGATCGGTCGCACACCTTTGCCATCGTCTATGCCTCGGGTGCCATCTCGCCAGGAACCAACAACGATCCGTTCGATCAGGATGGCATCTATTCCAAGACGCTGATCAAGGATCTGCGGAAGGCCTGGAAGGACGACGATGTGGAGGCCATTTTGCTGCGTATCGATTCGCCAGGGGGCTCGGCACTGGCTTCGGACGAGATCTGGAGTGCGATCCAGGAGATCCGAAAGGATAAACCTGTCTTTGCATCCATGAGCGACGTGGCCGCGTCCGGCGGATACTACATCGCCATGGCCTGCGACACGATCATCGCTGCACCTTCTACGATCACGGGATCGATCGGCGTGATCATGGCCATTCCGAACATGTCCGGCACCATGGACAAGATCGGTGTGACCACGGACACGATCTCGATGGGACCATCCAGCACTTTCATGAACGTGTTGCGTCCGTTTGAGGAGTCCGACAAAGCCCATCTCCGCGCCTTCGGTGCCGGGATCTACAAACGTTTCGTCCAGAAGGTGGCCGACTCTCGCGGCAAGGAATTCGAAGCCACGCGTGCCCTTGCCAAGGGCCGGGTGTGGACGGGCACGGACGCCATGAATGCTGGTCTGATCGACATCCAGGGCGACTTCGGTGATGCGATCGCTGCGATCAAAACCCGGATCGGCGCCGACCCCAAGACAAAGGTCATGGTGAAAGTCTATCCCGAAAAGGTCGACAACATCACGGCGATCCTGAAAATGTTCGGCATCGACCGCGGAGACGACGACGATGTCTCCACCAAGACCTCGGTGAACCTGAAACATCTGATGGCCAAGCTGGCCGCCAACGGTACGCCGATCCAGGAATTCCTTGCCACGCTTCCTCCCGATGCGCGCCACCAGCTGGAGCACGCCGCCACCATGGCAGCGATCGGCCTGCAAGAGCCGGGGATGATGATGCTCCCCTCGCCGGTTCCGGTGTTCTAGCGCGAGGGGCGACGGGCGAAGGGCGCCTAGGGGCGAAGGGCGAAGGGCGAGGGAAAGCCTTTCGCCCTTTTCCTTTTTATCCAGGACCCCT
>JANJTN010000167.1 GCA_024711065.1 bacterium | reverse complement strand
GGGAATGGGGAATGGAGAATGGAGAATCGGTCGAAGCACCATTCGGCAGGCCCTCACGCTAGCGCTCTTTTCCAGCCCTAGAGCCCCCACACTCCGCTCTTCCCATTCCCTATTCCCCATTCCCCATTCCTGGCGCCCACGGCAGGCGTGCAGAACAGAAGAAGAGCAGGCTTCCAGCGTGAACTTCCACGTGGACCGTGCTCTCGGCGGCACGATTGCGAGCCCCTTCCCGAGTTCCCATCTGGAGGGACTCGTTCTCCAGGTTCCAGACCAACCCCGTGGTGGAAAGTGTGGCAAGGGGCTGGGGAATGAGCGAGAGCAGTTCGTTCTCGGTGGCGTCGTAGGAGAACGACTCAAAGACCGGGATCGCGTAGCGACCACGATCGTACGCCGTGAGTTGCAGACCCTGTGCGTAGCGCATCAGCACGCTCCAGTTGTTCAGGGTGTGCTCCAGATCGCCGCCATGCATGCCAAGCACCAGGAGGTTCTTCCAGAGCTGGGACTCGGCGAAGCGGATGGACTTCTCGAAATCGGTGGTGTCCTGATCCGGCTCGGGCACCAGCTCGGCCACGCCGTGCAGTCGCTTCATGGTAGACTCGGTGATCGAGTCCAGGTCGCCGACCACGAATTCCGGACCGATCCCGGCATCGATCAACAGATTGGCTGCGCCATCGGCAGCGATCAGCGGGCGGTCGGCCAGCGCTTCAAAGACCGCGGTCTCCGGCAGATCGCCATTCAGACAGATCACGGCGTCGAAGGCAGTATCGCTAAATCTCAGGTTCATGTGCTTTGTTCCCACTGATCGTAGATCTGCAGGATGGCGTCGATCCCGTCGGTGAGTGCTGCCGGTCCAGGCTGCAGGATGATGGGCGATGGGATCTCGTACATCTGTTCGGTACGGGCCGGAATGAAGGCATCCCAACCGTCGCGCTGACGGACGCGCTCGGGCTTGAACATCTTACCGCACCACGAGGCGATCATGATATCGGGTTCGCGCCGCACCGGTTCCAATGGATCGGCGAGGATGCGTTCCTTGGCGTTGGGATAAGCGCGGTTCTCGGCAAAGACATCTACGCCGCCGCAGGCCTCGATCAGCTCACTGACCCAGGCAATGCCGGTGATCAGGGGGTCGTACCATTCCTCGAAATACACGCGTGGACGCCGCGTGCGGGCCATGCCGCGGTCGATCGCTATGTCAAGACGTCGTCGCAGCGTATCGGCATAGCGCTCAGCTGCCTCCGACGCTCCCATATAGGCGCCGAGTCGGGCGATCATGTTCAGGATCCCTTCCAGGGATCGATGATTAAAGCACACCACCTCCACACCACGCCGGATCAGCTCGGCGCTGATGTCTGCCTGGAGATCACTCCAGGCAAAGACCACATCGGGATGCAGGGCCAGGATCTCGTCGAACTTCGCATCCAGATATGTAGACACTTTCGGTTTGGTCTTTCGGGCTTCAGGGGGCCGAACCACGAATCCCGAAATGCCCACGATCCGGTCATCGAGCCCAAGGGCATAGAGGGTCTCGGTGGTCTCTTCGGTAAGGCACACCGCGCGCTGTGGGTATCTGGACATTACCGTGCTCCCGGAGCACCGCTGGACGAAGGCTTGGCCACGACCGTACCGTCCGGGGCCAGGATCACGGCCTGTCGGTCGGATCGCAGGACGGCGTTATAGAACTGACGAAATCCCGCATACTCGCCGGTGGTCACCACCTCTCGACGGGTGATCTCCCGTCGGCGAAGGTCGAGCGTCGCCTCCCGCTGTTCAGCCGACCGCTCCACGCGAGCAATGGGATGATCCTCTACCTCCTGTGCCTTGATGCCCAGAGCATCATATCCGGCCGGCAAGGACACCGTAACCTCTTCGGACAGCGTATCGATGTACGATTGCGACACCAGCGGATACGACCGTGCTGCGTAGCTCAGGGCTGTGTTCGGCTCGTACGGAGAGTACCAGGGGACCTTGACCACGTACAGGTCTCCGGCTTCCATCAGGAAGTTGGGCACTTCGAACGACAGCTCATAGGTCAGTGACGAGGTCAGGGTGTCCAGGTCGTTGATCGTGTAGGACACCAGGCGTACCTCCGGAAAGTCCGCAGCCAGATCTTCCGTTAACGACCGCTCGAGCTCCGTTCTGGAAGCCCCCTTCCATGCCGAACGAAAGAACTGCGTGCGCGCGCCGGTGTGTGTGAATCGTTGTGTGATCGTTGCCGACAGGTCGGTGTTCAGCACGATGGCCGTGTTCACGTTCACGTTGTTCGGCGTAAAGAGGCGGCGATGAATGCGTTCCGGCAAGGACCAACCGGGGTGGATCACCAGGCAGAAGGCATCCAGATCGGCGAACGGCACACTGCCAACCGGCACGTCGTCGGCCGTGAGGTCTAGATACAGCGGCTTGCCATCCATGTTCACCATCACGATGGCGTGATCGAAGGGGATGGATGGAAGACGCTGTCGGGACGAAGCGTAGGTATTGGTCTCGACGAGGACATGGTACGACTCGATGTTGCGTTCGGCCAGCATGGCAATGCACAGTGTGGCCACGTCCTTGCAGTCGCCAATGCGCGTGGCCAGCACATCGCGTGCTTTCTGCGGTACGATGCCGGACTGTCGAAACGGCACGGCACTGTACCGGATCGTGGAGGTGATGAAACGATACACGCCGCGAATGATCTCCTCCTTGGAAGCGCCGCTGTTCTTGGGAAAGAGTGAGTCCATCAGTTGCCGGATCTGCAGCGACGAACGGGTCTTGGTCCGAGCAATGTCGTGATACCAGTCGATCATCTCTTTCCAGCTGGGCACGCTGGAGATCTGCAGCAGTCGCACAACGTCCGAGTATCCCGGCATGCCGTCTTCATACACGATCGGTTGTTCGTTGCGGGTCTCCCACGTGAACAGATCCCCGTAGCTGGTACTGCTGGGTTTCATGTCCACAACCCCATTGGACGTAACGTACTGGAACTTGATGCCGCGCGGTACCAGCAGCTGATACCGAGCGTGCTGCACCGGAACGTCGTCGTTGAACACATATTCGTCCATGAAGTAGGGGGCTAACCTTCCGGTGGAGTACTCGCGGATCCGCGTCTTGAAGTAGATGAAGTCTCCCGGTTCCAGGCTCTTGAAGACCGCATACGACTTGTTCCGATCGGCGGGGATCTCCGAGCCATTGGCTTTGCGGACCACGGCCTTCTCGACGATCAAGGAGCTGGAGCCCCCTCCCGGTAGGTAGGTCTCCTTGTACTGATCGATCCCGTCCGTGGTGAGCACGCGGATCAGTTGTTCGTACTCCACTTCGCACCGGGAGCCGTCGTACACCACCCGGCGCTTCTCGTCCAGCAGCACCACGGCTTCGGCCTCGGGCAGGTCCTCGGCCGTTGGAGCCGAAGCGATCAGGCTGTCGATCGACTCACGCTGTGTGAGCGAGAAGGGAGGGGGCGAACCATCGAGCTCGCGAAGTGCTTCGCGGGCGTCAAAATTGGCGGGATCCAACCGCAACGCCGTGGCAAAGTACTCTCGCGCCTGGGTGGTGTTGCCGATCGCACGGGTGTACGTACCGGCTGTGTGCCACAGGTTCGAAACAGACGGAGCATCGGTGAGTGCTTCACGGGTAGCGGCCAGGGCCTTGTCGTACAGATTGCGACTGGCGAACGTGTTGGCCATGCGGACGTGATAGCCCGGCGCTGCCGGCGCCAGGACGAACAGCTCCTGATAGGTCCGTTCCCATGCATCCCAGCGCACAGCATCGGCTTGAAAACCGGCCTTCAACAGGAGGCCCGTTTCCGTGTAGGCCGATTTGAGGTGGCGATCCACGATCTCCAACGCGGCATTGTGATCGCCGGTTCGACGCATGGCCGCCAACGCTGCCGTGGCGGCGAAGCTCACGTTGTCCGGATGCGTTTCAAACGCCTCGATCTGCAGGGCAAGCACATCGGCGTACCGCTGACGGTCGCGGGCGATAGCAATGGCTGCATCGTAGTAGTCCGTGGAGCCCGGCAACGCGTCCTTGATCCTGGACACCAACGCCTCGGCATCGTCCGGTCGGTCCGACGACCGAGCTTGTTGAAAGGCATAGACCAGAGCGATCGGTAGGTCCGGACGGAGTGCCACGATCCGTTCGATGGTGGCAACCACTTCGTCATTTCGCTGCGCGCGCTGGTAGGTCTCGATCGCCAGCATCAGTGTAGAGATGCAGTCAGGAGCGTACCGCAGGGCCGACTCCACGATCTCCTCGGCTTCGTTCACCTGGTCGTTTCGGAGATGCGCTTCGATGAGTAACCAGGCATGTTCGAGTTCATCTGGGTCGGCCTTCCAGCTCTTGTGCAGTGCCTGTACGAGCGGGTTGGCTACCGCCGACGCCTCGGCATCGACGCCGGGGGTATCCTGGCGTAGGGTGGAGAGTTCCAGGCCCTGGACGGGCTGACCACGCCGGTCGGTGATCCGCAGCAGGAAGTTGCATCGATTGAGCTCGGAGTTGTCGGCCTTGATCAGCAGGCGGTTCCAGCCTTTCTGCAGCGTGACCTCGGCTACATAGGTATCCAGATCGTTGTTGTTCTCTTCGACGGACTCGCTGGCAAGTGATCCGTTGAGGAAGAGCTTGTAAGCTCCCGATGTGCCAAGCCGCAGCTGAACCCGTTGTTTGGCGTCGGATCGTACATAGGTCACAGCATAGAACACACCCTGGACGGTGGGGAAGAGTCGGTCAAAGTCGATCCAGCGATCCAACCGGAACCGCGTTGGCGTGAACCAGCGCACCTTGCCGCCATTCTGTCCGTCGTATTCTGCCTCCGGCACGTCTTCTTGCTCCGGCGGGAAGATGCGGTCGTGACCCGAACCGGAGATGTTGTCGAACGGACCGATCACGCGCCAGTTCATCAAGGCGCCGATCCGGTCGTACCAAGCCTGGGCAGCTGGGATGTTGCCACGACGCTCTTCGATGCCTCCCAGCATTTCGAAGGCCATGCTCTGCAGGATCCCGGTGCGGTCCGGGCGGCTCACGATGTCGGTCAAGATCTGCTCCAGTCCCGACGTGGGTTCGTTCACGGCGTACTGCAGGCGGCGAGACAGAACCGAGGCGTACACGTAGGGGTGTGGATCGTCGGTCTCGGCGAGCGCTTTCATGAAGGTCTCCCAGGAGCGCTTGGCGTCCAGCCGCAACCCATAGGCATACGACAGGCCCATCAGGGCTCGCAGATCTTCGGGGTCCTTCTTGAGCGCCGCGGTGAACAGATCGATCGCTTCGGCATCGCGATTGGCCTGCAGGGCCTTCCATCCGTCCGGGGTGGAAGCCTGAGCGGAGGCAACCAGGAGGAGCGCCGAAACGAGTGATATCCAGAACTGGTGCGAGGCGGTTCGAGCGGGACGTGACATCTGTCAGGGTGGGGTACGTGAGGGTTTGCTACATTGTGGTGTTCACCAACAATCTACCAAACCGCCATGTTCACTGTCGCGTCACTCCTCGTACCGACCGACTTCTCTGAGAACGCCGGCCAGGCACTATCGATGGCCAAAGAGATCGCTCGCGGAACCAAGGCCACCCTTCACCTCCTGCACATCGTAGAGCCCGTGGTGTATCCCGCCGACTGGAGCTATGCCCAAGTGGGTTTTGCCGACATCGAGCAGGAGCTGCAGGACAATGCCGAGAAAGAGCTGGACAAGTTGGCCTCGGCTTTGAAAGATGAGGGGTTCGATGTGGTCACGGCGGTTCGCCGTGGTCGCGCCTCGGACGAGATCTGCACCTACGCCGGCGATGTGGGTAACAGTATCATTGCTATCGGCACCCATGGCAGAAGCGGCATCGAGCACTTTCTCTTCGGCAGCACCACCGAACGCGTGCTCCGAAAAGCCCCTTGCCCCGTGCTATCCGTTCGACTCGACCCATCCAAGAGTGCCTGATGCCGCTGCTGAATACGTCGAAGCTCATCACGATCGAGCGGCACATCACGGAGGAAGGCAGCCTGCACCCGGAATCCACGGGTGAATTCTCGCGTCTGCTGCGGGATCTGACGCTGGCGTTACGCGTTCTGGCGCGCGACGTACGGCGTGCCGGTCTGAGCGACATCCTCGGCATGACCGAAGCCACCAACGTGCACGGCGAAGTGGTGAAGCGTCTGGATCAGCATGCGAACGACGTGATCTTCCGTGCCATGGACCACGGCGGCCATCTCTGTGTGATGGCTTCGGAAGAGTCCGACGGCCTGATCCGCATCCCGGATGAATACAGGAACGGCAAGTACGTGCTGGTATTCGATCCGCTGGACGGATCGAGCAACATCGACGTGAACGTGTCGATCGGAACGATCTTCTCGATCTACAAGCGCCTGGACCCCTCGCTGACCACGCCGGGCACCCTGGAAGACTGCCTGCAGCCGGGCTATGAGCAAGTGGCTGCCGGATATGCCATGTATGGTTCGAGCACCCAACTGGTGTACACCAGCGGCAACGGAGTGGATGTCTTCACCTTCGACCCAACGATCGGCGAGTTCCTGCTCACGTTCGAAAAGATCCGCATACCAAAGCGCGGTAAGATCTACAGCGTGAACAGCGGTAACTCCCACAAATGGCCCAAGGGTGTGCGGGAGTATGTGACACACTTGCTGCAGAAGGCACCCGACGGGTCGCGTCCGTACTCTCTGCGCTACGTGGGAACCATGGTGGCCGATATCCATCGCACCCTCCATTACGGAGGGATCTTCATGTATCCTGCCGATACGACCTCCCCGAACGGCAAGCTGCGGCTGGTGTATGAACTGAACCCGATGGCCTTTATCGTGGAACAGGCCGGCGGCAGGGCTACCACGGGCAAGCAACGCATACTGGACCTGCAACCGGAAAGCCTGCACCAGCGAGCCCCCTGCTATATGGGCAGTGTAGACGATGTGCAGGAGCTGGAACGATACCTGACCGACTACGGAGATGAATTCTATGGATGACCGAAGAACCTTCTTGAAGACCGCCGCTCTGGGTGCCCTGGTTACGGCGGCCGGCACTACCACTCGGGCGCTGGGTGCCGAACCCGTCCCGGCCGGCACCGAGCATACCCTGCCCGAGTTACCATATGCCTACAATGCCCTGGAGCCTTTTATTGATGAGCGGACGATGCGTCTGCATCACGACAAGCACCACGCCGGATACGTCAAGGGACTGAATGCTGCCGAAGCGGCTCTGGCCAAGGCCAGAGAGAGCGGAGACTACGCTCTGGTACAGCATTGGTCTCGGCAGGCGGCGTTTCATGGAGGCGGACACTGGCTGCACACGATGTTCTGGAGCGTGATGGCTCCGAACGGCAACGGCGGTGGCGGTGCTCCGACCGGTCAGATCGAAGCCGCGATCAAGGACAGCTTTGGGTCGGTTGCGGCCTTCAAGGCCCAGTTTGCTGCGGCCGCCAAGTCAGTGGAGGGCAGCGGGTGGGGACTGCTGCATTACCGTCCGCACGATCAGTCGTTGATCATCCTTCAGGCCGAGAACCAGCAAAAGCTGTCGGCCTGGGGGTCGATCCCGATCCTGGGGATCGATGTCTGGGAGCATGCCTACTACCTGAAGTACCAGAATGACCGTGGAGCGTACGTCGACGCCTGGTGGAATGTGGTCAACTGGACCCAGGTGGACCGGAATCTGGCTTCCCTGATGAACAAGAAATAATAGTGTGGAAAACTCTTGTGGTGTTGGTTTTTCCTCTAACTTGCATTCGTTGGTTCGTGGGCGGTCCGCCGAACCAGCGGCACCAGGTCGAGATTAATTAAGTGATTGTACACGGTGTCGATTAAAGAGGTCCGCTGAAGGAAGTTGTATGAATATCTATGTTGGCAATTTGCCGTACTCGATGGACGACGCAGAACTGCGTTCCCTTTTTGAAGAGTTCGGTTCCGTCGATGCCGCTTCGGTCATCCGCGACAAATTCACTGGTCGCAGCCGTGGTTTCGGCTTCGTCGAAATGCCAGACAGCGACGCAAACGCTGCCATCGAGGCCACCAATGGCCGCAGCCATGCTGGCCGGAACCTGGTCGTGAACCAAGCACGCGAGCGTGAAGCTCGTCCTCGGTTCGACCGTGATGATCGGGGACCGCGCTACTAAGCACGATACTGATCCGTACGATAACGAGCCGCACGTCTTGTGCGGCTCGTTTTTTTTTGAGCTGAATTGAGAATGGATTCAAATCCTATATTGCCACAGGATTCATTTGACATACGCAGCCGGTCGTCATACGACCGGCTGTTATCCTAGTTACCACCACATTGATCGGAGTTGGCATGCAGGTTTTGAGGAGGGGTTTCCGAGTGCTGTGTTGCACGGCACTCGTGGCAGCAGGCGCGTTCACGGCGCAAGCTCAGTTCGTACCGGAGCGGACATTTGTTGGTCCATCCGTGGGCTTGGGTATCGGAGGCGGTCTCGCCTACGGCCTTAATGGCGAGTACGCCATGAACGAGAACTTCGGTCTGGTGGCCGGTCTCGGATTGTCGTCCTTCTCTGAGGACTTTTCCGGATTCGGCTTTCCGTCCGGCACGCTCCCGACCATCGATTACTCGCTGATCATGGGCTACCTGGGTGCTTCGTATCACTTTATGCCGGCCAAGAAGTTCGATCCGTACCTATCGCTCGGCATCGCCTACCTGAAGTGGGACGTAACCTACCGGGACAGTGAGGGCAACGAAACCGACCCGTTCGCGGGATACTCTGCCGCGTATTCGACTGGTGTGGGATTCACCGGCCAGTTGGGGGCACGGTATCACTTCAGTGACGTGGTATCCGGACGGATCACGCTGGGTTATCCGATGTGGGTAGGCCTGGGTGTGGATGTTGCCTTTGGTGGCGTTACGCCGGCTTCGTCCACCGACGGCACTACGCCAACGGAAACAGGTGAAGTAGCACCAGCAGAAGCCGGACCGCGATACAAACTGTACGTTGGACCGTATGTGGCCGGCAAAGCCAGCATCAAGACGGAAGTGGCTGAGGGAACCAAGACCGGTGTGGTGTTCAACGTGCCGCCGGACTTCGGCGTGTCCATCACAGCTCCGTTCGGTGCCGAAACCAACATCGGCTTCGGACTGCAATTCGGTTATGCTACCTACGGATATCAGTTCAAGCCGGAGAGCAATGCCAACGACTCGAACACCGTGAACGAATCCTATTCGTACATCAACATGTTCCCGCACTTCAACATCGGTGGCTTTATCGTGGGTGTGAACTTCGGTTTCCCACAATCGGGTAGCACCATGACCGTTGCGGGTGACAGCGTGTCCATGTTCGGCACCTTCACGGCCGATACCGTGAACGGAGAGGTCGAATACAATCCTAGTCTAGACCCGGTTGGTCCGAACTACGATCCCGCGAAATACTTGGGCACCATGGTGGAGCTTCGCATTGGCGGCTCGATCCCGATCGTGTCCAGCGACTTCGGCAAACTCAAGATCAACATCATGGCCGGCTACACCCTGAACCAGATCTTCGAGACGGCCGGGAACTATGTGGGTGCCTACAACATCGACACGTCCACCGGTATTCCGAAGCTCCGTCTGGACGAGGGCCTCAACCCGGTGATCCCTTCGCTCTCGCTGGGCATCCAGTACGATTTTGCCATCGGACTGTAGCCCCCTTCAGCATCGTGCGTTCTTGAAGAAGCCACCTTCGGGTGGCTTTTTCTATTCCGTATCTTTGCCGTCT
Organism: bacterium; assembly: GCA_024711065.1. Lineage (GTDB taxonomy): Bacteria > Bacteroidota > Ignavibacteria > Kapaibacteriales > Kapaibacteriaceae > OLB6. The sequence continues at coordinate 21,264 of JANJTN010000167.1, read as the reverse complement.
GAATCTGAACCGGAGAACCCCCTATGCAGCTCTTTGACACGCTCCAGGCCATGGGACACGAACAAGTGGTCCTGTGCTCTGATCCCGTAACCGGTCTGCGCGGCATCATCGCCGTGCACGACACCTCCCTTGGCCCGGCCCTGGGCGGCACCCGCATGTGGAAGTATGCGTCCGATGAGGACGCTCTGATCGACGCCCTGCGCTTGTCTCGCGGTATGACCTACAAGGCTGCCGTGTCCGGCGTGAACCTGGGTGGCGGTAAGGCCGTGATCATCGGCGATGCTCGCTCGGAAAAGAACGAGGCCATGTGGCGCGCGTATGGCCGCATGGTGGATTCCCTGGGAGGACGCTACATCACCGCGGAAGATGTTGGCACGAACGTGCAGGACATGGAATGGATCCGCATGGAAACCAAGTTCGTGACCGGCGTAGGTGGGGCAGGGGGCTCTGGCGATCCATCGCCGGTGACCGCTCTCGGTGTCTACTCCGGAATGAAGGCTTCCGCTCGCTTCACCTGGGGGTCGGATTCTCTGAAGGGCAAGCGGATCGTTGTGCAGGGCGCGGGCAATGTGGCCTCGCACCTGGTGAACCACCTTACCCAGGAAGGCGCAACGGTCTTCGTGAGCGATATCTATTCCGACAAGGCCCATGCCGTGGCTGCGATGACCGGTGCGCAAGTGATCGAACCAGACGCCGTGTTCACCACCGAGTGCGATATCTTCTCGCCGAATGCCCTGGGTGCCATTCTGAACGACGACACCATCCCGCAGCTTAGCTGCGCCATTGTCTGTGGCGGAGCCAATAACCAACTGAAGGTGGAAGAGACCCACGCCCAACAGCTGAAGGCGCGGGGGATCCTCTATGCGCCGGACTATGTAGTGAACTCGGGTGGCCTGATGAACGTGGCTTCGGAAGTGGAAGGGTACGACCGCGACAAAGTGATGCGCCAGGCAGAGGGTATTTACGACATCACGATGAACATCCTCGTCACCGCCAAAGAGCGGGACCTACTCACGATCGAAGCCTCCAATGCCATCGCCGAAGAGCGGATCCGTAAGGTGCGCCACGTCCACGGCACCTACTCCGGTACACCAACCATTCGCGGCGTGTAAGGAAGTTCGGTGAGCACTCCACAAGACGATAGCTTCCCCCTGAAACGGACGAAGACCGTGAAGGGTACCCGACACCTGGCGCGCGAAAAAGTGCTGCAGGTGATGGCCGCCGCGTCGGAAGGCGAGGTTGGCCTGGACGATGTGTTTCCCCACGTCTTTAACAGACAGTTCACGTTCGATGCAGACGTGCCGGAAGATCAGGTGGGGCGCATCATGAAGCCCGACGATGTGGTCGAACTCGAAGCCGACGTCAAGATCCAGTGGTCGGCAGAAGACCTGGACTACGCCATGCGGGTGATCGAAGCCGATCGCGACCATCTCGAACGCAGCAAGACGTTGATCGAAGGGAATTCGCAGAACTGGGACGTGGAGCGGATCGCCGCGCTGGACCGTGTGCTGATCCGATTGGCCATTGCCGAACTGACCAGCTGTCCCGAGATCCCGATCAAGGTCACCATCAACGAAGTGATCGAACTGGCAAAGCGCTACTCCACGGACAAGAGCGGCACGTTCATCAACGGCATCCTCGACACGATCACGGCGATATTGAAGGCGGACGGACTGATCAAGAAGTCTGGCCGCGGACTTGTAGAATAACTTCCTAGAGGAAGACGCATGGACCTTCGTCTGACCACCACTCTTTGGCGATCCCTCACTCTCGGCTTCGGCTGCCTGGTCCTCCTGGCAGCGTCGGCCGCGGCGCAACCCCGCTTTCAATGGGTCAAGACCGCCGTGGGGCCGTCGTTCGTCGAGCTCACGTCGGCCGATATCGGTCCGGACGGTAACCTGCATATCGCGGGTACGTTCGACGACTCCGTGTCGTTCGATGGCGAGGGCTTCTCTTCCTACGGCAACTACGACAATTTCAGCGCCCGGTACAGTGCCACCGGAAAGGTGGTAGACTTCGACGGCTACGGCGGACTCGATGCCGATGACGCCCGGTCCATCGCTGTAGACAAGAACGGCAACGTCTATGTAGCCGGCTCATTCTTTGACCAGTGCGTGGTTGGCGGTACCGTGATCGAAGCCATCGAACTGTTCGGCGGAGACATGTATCTGGCCAAATTCGACAAGGTGGGCATCCTGCAGTGGGTAAAGGTCTTTGGATCTCCCACCTATGATGAAGTGGCACCCTACATCGCTGTGGACTCGCTTGGTGCGGTGTATCTGGCAGGGGGCTTTGGAGGTACGGCACAGTTCGGCACGCGCTCGGTAACAACCATGGGCAAGTCGGACATCTTCGTAGCCAAGATCTCGGCCATGGGCGACGTAACGTGGGTGAAGTCTGCCGGCTCGCTCGAGAACGATCAGGCGATCGGGATCTGTGTAAGCCCGAATGGCGATCGGATCTATACCGTAGGTACCTTCAAGGGGTCGGTGAACTTCGAGATCTCGTCGCTCACCAGCCAATCCAATAGCCAGGATCTGTTCATCTGGGCGCACGGAGCCAATGGTCAGCCCTTGTGGGTGCGCCAGATCGGCAATCGCAACGACGATCGCTTCATCAACTGCACCACGGACAAGGACGGCAAGCTGGTCGTAACTGGTGCGCTCTCCGGTACCACCACCTTCCACGACCGCCAGATCACCGCCAACAGCGATCTGTATTCCGATATCTTCCTGTCGCGATTCGATAAGGCCGGCACCATCGAATTCGCCAAGAACTATGGCGGTGCGTATGAAGATGTTGGACTGGACGTAGCCGTCGACAGTCGTGGCTCGATCTTCGTGGCCGGATACTTCGACAGCACCAGCGTGTTCGGCGGCACGTACGTGCAGACAGAAGGTGGCAAGGACGCCCTGATCCTGCGCGCTTTTTCCAATGGCGAGATCGAGTGGGCACGCTCTGCCGGTGGACCATTCGACGACGAAGGCCGGGCCGTGATGGTCAGCCGAGATGGCGTACCCTATCTGGCCGGTATCTATGATACCGAAGCGATCTTCGGCGACATTCGCATCGTTGAAGGACGCTTTAGCGACGGCTTCCTGGCCGCCCTGGAGTGCGGTCCGAACACGAGTCTCTCAACGCCAGGACCGGAGATCACGATCTGCGAAGGACAAGACTCCATTCTATCGACACGCGCCGGATACCCGGAATATGCTTGGTTCGTGAATGGCACTTCGGCCTCTACCACCTTCCGACTCGGCTTAAGCCCCCTTCCACAAGGAACACATACCGTGTATGTGCGGGTCACGGACTTCTATGGCTGCTCCCTGAATTCCGACACGCTCACCATCACGGTCACCGAGGGTTTGCCGGAGCCGGTGATCACGCGGGATGGCGATTCGCTGCGCTGCAGTATCACCGAAGGCGTAACCTATGAGTGGTTTCACGAAGGTGTGCGCGTTGAAGGTGCCGAGGGTCCGAGTGTAGCCGTGCAGGGCGACGGACTGTACCGTGTGCGGATCAAGAACGACATGGGCTGCGATCGCAGCTCGGACGACTTCCTGATCGGAGTCACATCCGTCGAAGAAGGGGAATGGGGAATGGGGAATCGGGAGTCCATCACGGTCTACCCCAATCCATTCGTCAACCAGCTCACGGTGCGGTGTCCGATCGGCGCCGAGATCAGCATCACGGACGTGACCGGACGTACGGTGGCGCGAGCCACGGCATTGAACGAGCTTACAGACCTTACGATCGATGGAGCGTCCGGCGTGTACGTTGTTGCCGTTCGGACCGAGGCTGGCACTCAGACCATCTTGAGTCTGAAGCGCTGATCGAGCGGACCGTTCCGTAGATCCATACCAAACGCGATCCACACCGGCACATACTCCACCGCGAGGAGTGCCGGTGTTTCTGTCCATACCCCGGTGGTCTGGTAAGCGGTCACCCAAAGACCGTAAACACTCACGGTAGCCAGCCACACCAGTGTGCTGCGAAGCGGTGCCAACGGCAGCAGGAACGCCACGGGAAGCAGATACCAGGCATGCACCACAGGGCTCATCAGTAGCGCCGTCATCAGCGTGAGGGCGGTGGCAACTCCAGGATCTCGCCGCCAGCGGCGCCATACCAGCACCATCGTGGCAAGCCCCATGCCGAACATCATCCATCGTGCGGCTGCGTGTGGCAGCAGCGATCGGACCACTTCGTACAGTCCGGCATTCGATCGCCAGTTTGCCACGAAGTTGGGCAGGTTCCCGAGCAGGGCACTGCCGATCCACGGCAGGCAGATCATGGCGATCACGGCAGCGGCCGACCCGAGCAGCTGCACCCGCTGATTGCGGTTGCTCGCGTAGTAGAGGGCAAGGTAGGCCAGCGGGATCAGCGGCAGGTACTTGATCGTAGCACCCAGGCCCAGCAGGAAGCCGGCGGCAAGGTAATGGCCTTTCCTCGCCGCCATCAGTCCACCCAGCATGGTAATGCCCACCAGGATGTCGAGGTGCACTTCACCGAAACCGAACAGGAGCACGGTGGGAGACAGGAACAGTAGTCCTATCCATACCATGAAGTGTCCATCCTCCGGCCGAAACCAATGGATCGGAGTGATCAGCACCGCCGCCAACACCAGCCAGAGAATGGACCAGATCTCAACGTCGATGCCGGCCAGCCAGGCCATCAAGGCGAACACCATCTGAGCGCCAGGAGGATACACGGTGTTCAGCTCGTCGAACGGCACTTGATCCGGAAGGGTAAGGTCGCCCTCGGTCACGCGCAGCCCTGCCAGCTCCGGCGCGTTCGGAGCAAGTGCATACGGGTCCTGTCCATGGATCGTTACCCAACCGTCCCACACATACCGGATCACATCGTCAGAGAACTCCGGCGTGCTGAACGCCACGCCGCTGATGATCACCAGCGCCATCAGGATCTGCAGGTTGGTATTGAACACCTTCTGACGTCTGATAAGGGGCTCTCCAGGGGCGCTCAGGGCAAGCCCCTTACGAACCCACCAGAGCACCAGTGCGCCCCAAAGAGCGCTGGCCGTCATCCAGAGGTAGGTGGTGAGTTCAAGAGAGTGCACAGGATGCCTTACACATGCTGGATACGCTCGATCATGTCGGGGTACCGTGCGATCAATCGGATCAACAGGGCCGCCTGGTCGTTGGGGTGCGCACGGCCTTGTTCCCAATTCTCGAGTGTTCGTGCATTTGTGCGAAGATACCTGGCAAGCACGGTGCGCGAAACGCTGAGATGCGTACGGAGCGCCTTGATCTCCTCACCTGAGACTCGTGGTGAGTCGCGCTCAGGAACCGTAGTGGTTCGCAAGGTGACTCTTCCATGCTTAGCCTCACTGATCTCGTTGAGGCCGGCAACGATCTCCTTGAAAATGGATCTTTTCTGGCTCATGGCGTTCCTCTGAGTACGTGACCGAGCATCCATCGAAGCGCCTGAATCTCGGTAGCGGTGAGGTCGGTGACCTCAGATTTATCATAGATCGTGAACAAGAAGACCAGATGAGCGTTCGGGTCCCAGTAGTAGATGACCCTTGCTCCTCCACGTTTGCCACCACCTGACCGAATACTGCCAGCCCGGATCTTTCGAAGTCCACCCGAGCCTCGGATGAGACGGCCACGGCCAGGATGCTCATTGAGTTCGATCTGAAGTGCACGAAAGTGCTCGTCAGTAAGATAGCGTTCGCGGTGTCTCTGGAATACAGAGAGCTCGACAAAGAGTACACGCACAATATACGCAGATAACGTATGGTGGTATTCGTACCACTACCGTGCATGTATCTGCCTCCGATGTGACCGCAGGCCCAGCCAGAGAACACTCTGTCTCAAGAAGTTGTGGCGACAACTGCGGGTATGTGCTGCGGCATGACCAAGGAGCAGAATCCTACGTCGTCCACCATTCCTTTGCGATCGTCTTCAATATGATCACACCCGCCATCACAGATCCCTTGATGGTGCCGGAGACTTTGCTGGTGCCAATGCGTTGGCGGTAGCGCACCGGAACCTCTTGGCATCGCAGGCCGTGCTTGGCAGCCTTGATCTGCATCTCCACAGTCCAGCCAAAGTTGCGGTCCTGCATGTTCAATCGTTCAAGCGACTCCCACGTGATAGCGCGAAAGGGGCCTAGGTCGGTAAAGGGCACGTTCCAGAATAGGCGGATGAGGCGAGTAGAGAGCCAGTTGCCGAAGCGCTGCGGTGGTGTGAGGGAGCCCCGCTCGCTGGTGCCGAGGGCGCGGGAGCCGATCACGATGTCGGCAGTGCCGTTCAGGATAGGTTGCAGGACGTCGACCGCTTCGGTCGGGTCGTCGGAGTAATCGCCGTCAATGAACAGGATGATGTCCGGTTCGTGCTTTCCGGCTTCGTCCAGTGCAGCAAGACATGCAGCACCGTAGCCCCTTTCAGACTGATGCACCACCAGAGCACCGTGTTCCCGGGCGACCTCGGCGGTGCGGTCCGTGCTACCGTTGTTGCCTACGATCACGGTGGACACGAGGTCCGGCAGGTCGGCGATCACGCGTCCGATGGACGCTTCTTCATTCAACGCCGGGATAATGGCCAAGATGCGAGGTGAAGGGGGCTTCACTGAGGCGTATACACGGCGTTGTAGCCGTCGAGCTCCACGCAGTCCCAACCCTTGCTGTACAAGCGCCGGTCCAGAATGTCTCGAGCATCATCCAGCGTTACGCCGCAAGCGGCGGCAAAGCGCTGCGCATCCACGGCACCATGCTCGTCCAGCTCGGCCTCGATCACATTGGCGTAGAGTTGTTGGGCCTTCTTGCGCTTGGCCATGCCCACGCGGAACGCGGTCAGGGTCAGCACGGTAAAGATCATGGCCATGATCGCGTTGCCGGTTACGGCATCGTTGCGGCCCACCATGGCGCCGATCATCATCACAAAGCCGTACACGGCGAACATGAGCAGCAGGCCGGAGCCCATCAGGATCACGCGGTAGTTCATAGACCGCAAATTTACCCCGTATTTTAAGGCGTTCGTCAAACAGGAGATATCGTGGATCCGAAGATCGAGATGTTAAGGCGGTTGAAGGAAGAGGCAAAACTGGGTGGTGGACAGGACCGCATCGATGCCCAGCATGCCAAAGGCAAACTCACGGCTCGGGAGCGCCTAACGGTGTTGCTGGATGAAGGCTCGTTCCACGAGTTCGACATGCTGGCTCGGCATCGCTCCCACAAGTTCGACCTGCAAAAGACGCGTCCGCTGGGCGACGGCGTGGTGACCGGATGGGGTACCATCCACGGTCGTACGGTCTGCGTGTTCAGTCAGGACTTCACGGTCTTCGGCGGTTCGCTCAGCGAAGTGCACGCCGAGAAGATCTGCAAGCTGATGGATCATGCCATGAAGATCGGCGCACCGGTGATCGGACTGAACGACTCCGGTGGAGCCCGCATCCAGGAAGGCGTGGTGTCGCTCGGCGGCTACGCCGACATCTTTCTGCGCAACACCCTGGCCAGCGGTGTGATCCCGCAGATCAGTGTGGTGTTGGGACCGTGCGCCGGCGGTGCAGTGTATTCGCCCGCTCTTACGGACTTCATCTACATGGTCAAGGGCACCAGCTACATGTTCGTGACCGGTCCCGAAGTGGTCAAAACGGTCACCCACGAAGAGGTCACGTTCGACGAATTGGGTGGTGCCGACACCCATGCCGAGAAGAGTGGGGTAGCCCACTTTGCGATGGACGACGAAGTGAGCACGCTGCTGCACGTGCGCAAGCTGATGAGTTTCCTTCCGCTGAGCAACCGTGAGCAGCCCCCTTCCCGTCCAACGAATGATCCCTTCGATCGTGTGTGCGAGAAGCTCCGACACGTGGTGCCGGCCAATCCGAATCAGCCCTACGATATCAAGGATGTGATCCGCGAAGTGGTGGACGAAGCGGACTTTGTGGAGGTGCATGCCCAGTATGCCACCAATATCGTGGTCGGCTTTGCCACCCTGGACGGAATGCCGGTGGGCATCGTGGCCAACCAGCCGGCGTCGCTCGCCGGCGTTCTGGATATCGATAGTTCCACGAAGGGGGCTCGGTTCGTGCGCTTTTGTGATGCGTTCAGCATTCCGCTGGTGGTCTTCGAAGACGTTCCCGGCTTCCTGCCCGGAACCGATCAGGAGTGGCGTGGCATCATCAAACACGGAGCCAAGCTGCTGTATGCCTTCTGTGAAGCCACGGTACCGAAGATGACGGTGATCACCCGCAAAGCCTATGGCGGTGCGTACGACGTGATGAACTCCAAACACATCCGCGCCGACTACAACATTGCCTGGCCCACAGCCGAGATCGCCGTGATGGGTGCGAAAGGGGCTGTGGAGATCCTGTACCGCAAGGAGATCAAATCGGCATCGGATCCGGCGCAGCGCATGCAGGAATTGCAGGATGAGTACAACGAGAGTTTTGCCAACCCGTACGAGGCGGCTGAACGGGGCTACGTCGACAACGTGATCGAGCCGCAGGATACGCGCAAGGAACTGATCCTGGCTCTGCGGACCCTTCGGAACAAGGTGGATGAAAACCCGTGGAAGAAGCACGGGAACATCCCTTTGTAGGCACGCGTAGCGGGAGTCTAGCCGGTCCGGCGTACCAAAACATGAACATGGGTCTCGTAGGAGGGATACGAGACCCATGAGCTGTTAACGTCTGCGTGGTCAGTCCTTGGCCAGGGTCGACACAAGCAGTGCCCCACCCATCAACCCAAGGTCCTTGAGCAGACCCGACATGTACACTTGCATCAGCTGTGCATTGTCGCCGGCCGACATCAGACCCGGAAGATGCACTCCCAGAGCGTAGGACAGCATGAGCAATGCGCCGATGATGCCAGCCTGGCGAAGGTACTTTCCAATGAAGTAGGCGATCCCGACCGCAAGGTTGATCACCCCGGTCAGATACACCACCGCAACACCGCCGAACGGAGGCATCTCTGCCATGTCGTTCGCATTCATCATGTGCATCAAGCCGAACATGAAGATCGGAATCCCAACGGCGATCCGACCGATCAAGGGAATGAACGCAGCCATCGTATAACCTCGTGAGAAAGTGATAAGACCGTTGGTCCTCTGCGGGTTCAGAGTGCCCGATCGGCCACAATACGTGTTGCAACATACATTAGTGTGTTCAACCACGCAAAAGAATTCTGTCGAGGCGAAAACAACATCGCCCCACACGTATAGGAACGACGCATGGGGCGACATGTGGACGGGGACGCGTCCGATGGTTAGAACGGCGTAGACCTCGTGTTCACTCGAAGAGGGTATTCCTGAAATGAGCTATACACCGACGCAGCGTCTGGATTGAAGATCCGCACATAGTAGGTTCCCGGCGTCAGGTTGTTCGCCGTGAGGACCTTCGTGGATGTGTTGTTGCCATTGTCCGGACTGTCCGAGATCTTCTGAGCACTGCCATTGACGCGGCGATACAGCTGCAGTTGCAGTGGCACTGGCTGTGCGTATAGATAGATCTTCACATGTGGACGTGAGTTCGTTACGGTAACGCTGTACCAGTCGGCAACGTCGTCCTTGCAGGCCCGAGCATACACATTGCGATCCGTCTCGATCGGCGCAGCAAGGTCGATAGCATTGTTGGGCTCGTACGCCTCGCACGTGGTGCGGGTCACGAATGCCTGCGATCCTGCAAAATCACTCTTGATCCCGTTGGTGTAGATCGCCTGTACGGTCCAGGCATACCTGGTGTCCTGGACGAGATTCAGGAGCGAGACGCTGGTATTGGGCGCGTATCGAACGCTCCATCCATTGTCCAGGAGCTGTCCGTTCCGGTCCACGCGAACGTACATCACACGGTATTCGCTGGCGTTCGCGTCGCCCTGCCACTTGACCACGGCCGAGGTAGGCCCTACCGGACCGCTCAGCAACTGGGAGGGGATCTGTGGTGTGACCTGGAACGTCTTGGTGGTGGTGGCGTAGGTGGAGTAGCGATTGCCGCGGCGTGCCCGTACCTGGAAGTAATATGTTCCGAGCTCCAGTCCAACGATCACGGCAGAATTGGTGGCCGAGGTCCGGGTGGTCCACGTGTTCACACCGTAACGGCGATACCGGATCTGGTAGGTCTCTGCTTCCGGGATCCGTTTCCAGGCGAGCTGCGCGGAGAACGCTTGCGTGGTACCGTCGGACTTCTCCACCATACCCTGTTGGGTTGCGGTCACCGGCGTTGGCGGTGCCAGGTAGACCACGCCGCCGGACACCGTGCGAGTATAGTCTTGTTCGCCGTTCTGCAAGGACCCGGTATGGGAAACGATCACGCGATAGATCGCCGCCGGGTCGGGGTCTTCGATCAACACCTGCTCCACGTTGTCCTTGTTGTTCCGAGCGTGGCCGGCAGCGTTGGCCGGGAAGGCCGTGCTCAGCACGAACGGACGCAAGGTGGCCGTCCGTACGCCGTTCACATACTTCTCTACGCGGAGATCGAGGTCGTTCACCAACTTCGGATCGGGATCCGTGGAGTAGGCAGCTGCCTTAGGGCCACCCTCGGTGACCACGGCAGGAGGATCCGTCCAGGCGATCGTTACTTTCAGGGGTACCGACGGATCGGTGGCCTTCATCTCGAAGTACTGCGTGCGGCCCTGTTCCATGAGGTGCTCGGCTACCGCGAAGCGCCCATCGGTAGCCGACGTCTGCAGCAGCCGTGCGGCTGCCTTGGCGTCCACCAAGCCCCAGCCATGCTTGAAGTCCGGACCCTTGGTTCCAAGATCACTGGCCGTATGGATCAGCAGGGCTTTGGCAGTGCTTGGCAACATCTCCACGCCGAAGAAGCGTCGATACAGCTCCTGCAGTTGCACCACCACACCCGTTACCGCCGGGGCAGCGAAGGAGGTTCCGCTCTTGGTATCGTATCCGGCGGGATTCAGTCGACTACCAGCCACGGAGACATCTACGCCGAGGGCGACCACATCCGGCTTGATCCGTCCGTCGTTGGTCGGCCCGATCTGAGAGTTGTCGGCCAGTTTCTTGGTAATGTCTACGGACCCTACGGTGATCACGTTCTTCGCAACGGCCGTTGGCGGCAGGCAGTCGTACCCTTTTGCCCCGCCGTTCTTTGGCGGTTGCGAACCATCGGTCACGTAGACGCGCTCATATGGATTCGCATTCAATGGATAGTAATTCACGGTATCACCGGGGCTTGGGCCGATCCCTCGGTTGTTGCCGGCGGTCACGACCGGCACCACGTAGTTGGAGGCGTGCACGATGGAATCGAACAGTCTGGACTCATCGAGATACGCACCGAACGGATCGGGATGGTCGTTTGTTGGAACGGCACCAATGAACTCCCAACGCAGGGTCGACCGGTTTCGCAGCCATCCGAAGCGTGAAGAGTACGAGTGGTTGGTGGCAGAGAAGGTCCCCTGGTCGAAGTAGTACCGAAGCACCTCTGCCTGTGAACCATCCTCGGGAATGTAGTAGGCTTCGGCCTTGGCACGGTACACGATACCTCGTGCCTCCACGCGTGCCCCGCGTGCAACACAGACACCTACGGTACCGGTGGTGTGCGCATCCGAGGCCTTGTTCGGTGGTTGGTTCACCACCGACACGCGGTTGGTTTGAAATTCGGTGTGCGAGGTGTTCGGATATCCGTACTCGAAGAAGCCGACCGTGATGCCGGAACCCTTCAGGTTCCATGGCGAGCCCCAGAGATCGTCGGCGTTGATGAGTTTGGCGTGATTCTGTGCCATGGACGATCCCATGGTCAGAGCGAACACGGCAACAACGGCAGCAAGGGAGCGATGGATGTGTGTCATGTGAGCCCCCTTACCGCTGGATAACGATGGATGAAACGATCGTGCGTCCTGCCACCGGCAGAAGCAACGTGTAGCGTCCGGACGTTAGCGCCGAGACATCAAGGCGGGCAGTAGCAGCGCCGTCAGGCAGGTCGGTGGTGTGCACGATCCGGCCTTCGGTATTGGCAATGCGAAGTGCCGATGCCTCGGCAAGAGGAGCACCAAGTGTGACCAGCGCCCAGGTGCTAGCCGGATTCGGTTGAATGGTAAGAGCCGCAGAAGGATCACGGTCCACGACACTGGTCGCCTCACCGGTTGTCACGAAGCTGAAGGGGGCTGTCCACGCGCCAGGACCTGTGCTATTCTCAGCGCGTCCACGCCACCAGTATCGGCGCCCCTCCTCCAGGGTATCGCCGATGGCTTGAGTGGCGCTTACGACAACGCCCCCTGCCAGCTCCTGAAACTGTTCATCAACGGCGATCTGGATCTCGTAGACGTTTGCGTCGTCCTGAGGGGTCCACGAGAACATCGCCAACACCGGCACGTTCGTCGCTTGGTCCGGCGGTGTCTGCAACTGCATCACGCGCGGCTCTGTTGTGGCCGGAGCCACGATGCGAGCGGAGCGTTCCGGACTCCACGGACTCTCGGCCCAGTCCGTTCGAGCCAGCACGCGCCACCGCAGCGAGCTGCCAGCGGGAAAGCCCGGGATGTCGACCGATGAACTACCGACGTCTACCTTTACCGCCGCCGTATCCTCTAGATCGGCGTCGATGGCGTACTGCAACACGTAGGTTACGTCGGCGCGATCGTGCCACCAGCTAAAGTGTACCGTTGCCGGCTCGGTGGCCGATGGGGCTTGGATCACGGCGTCCGGCGAGGGCAGCAGCGGGCGTGGACGCTCCAGGCTGGAGTCGGCCTCAACGATCGTGGTAAACGTCCACGGCGCCGACCACTCGCTGGTTCCCGTAGGGGTGGTCACTCGTACCATCCATCGCCAGCCAGTGGTCGATGGCGGTAAGCTCACGGTCAGGTCCGAGGCCGAAACAGTGGTTTCCAGCTGGATCGAATCCGGCACATCGGCCGGCGCGATCTGCACGGCGTACGACTCTGCGTCGGCAACCTCCATCCAGTCCAGCAGCACCGTGAGCGGTTGCTCCGTAGCGCCGTTCTGTGGTGCCACCAGGCGGGGTGGGGAAGGGGGCTGAACATCGGGTAGCCGTGTAGAGAACGAGAACGTGCGCGACCACGGACCCGGTGCGGCTCCAATGGAGGCTTCGCGAACACGCCAGTACCAGGTCTGCCCTTCGCCTGCCTGGATCTGCAGAGAGGTAGCGCCGACCTGCTCCAGCGTGGAGGTCTTCAGTTCAGGGATCGTGTCGCGCTCAACATCGAACAGTGAAGCACTGCTAGCCCCTTGCCATACCAGCGTTGGGACGGGATCGATATCGGTAGCGCCATTCGACGGCTCGATCAGCGTGGGCGCCGATCCTTGGGCGATGGTCGTGAAGATCTGGACGGCCGACCATGGGCCGGCGTTGCCCAGCGAATCAACGCCACGTACACGCCAGATGTATCGCGTTTCGTAGTCCAGAGAACTAGCCGTGGCGCGGTCGGATTCGGAGAACAGGGTCTGATGGACCACGTTCGTGATGCCGTTCACGATCTCGACCTCATACAGGTCGGACCCGTTAGCGCGCCAACGGAATTCGGCGTCGGTGGAGACGTCGGTGGCACCATGGGATGGTGCGGAAGGCACGGGCTGAGCAGTGGCTGCTACCGACCCGAGAATGCATAGCGTGAGGATCCATCGCATGAGGGACCTCCTGGAGGTTGGTGGAGAATAGCACACCACGAACCTCGCCGATGCCACTCACCATCGACTCACCAACGGACAGATCAGGGGTGGGTCAACCCGCCGATCAGCGCGTTCCAAGCACCGCTACGCACTGCGTTCGATAGGCAGGATGAGACTCCACGGTCACGCCGATCAACGTAAGCGTCTTTGAAAGCAGAGCTTTACGATGTCCCCGCTTGGGATCCTGCTCATCGATCAAGAACGCGGCTAACATGTAGGCGGCGGTAGACTGACCATAGGTGATCACTTCGTTCACCTGCGTCATCACGGCATACCGCGCCACGCGATCCGCCGGATTGGATCCATCGCTTCCGATGTGGCCCAGGACACCCATCTGCTTGCTATCTCGGGCATGATCGGCCGAGGCCTTCACCAGATCCGAGTCGATCTGGAAAGGGGCGAGTGGGGCGTGCTTGCGGAGTTCTTTCTTGAGCTCCGCGGCAGCCGACTCCAGCGCTTTCTTGTTGGGCACGAACGAACGCCACTCCCGCACATAGGCGTCCACCGTAGGAATGAACGATGCAGGGTTGGCCCGCATGGCGTTCACCGCTTCGAAGAACGAACGCGCCATGGCGGTATCCTGCGCCTGTAGAGGCACTGCCGCAAGTCCGATCAGTAGTGATGCGAAGACGGCAAGGCGAGGCGCTGATACGGCAACCGATCGCAGCAACGGCATTACTGTTCGGCGATCAGCAGTTCACAGATCGAAGCCAGCTCCTTGGCCTGCTGCTTGGTAAGGCGCGACGCGAGTTCACGTTCGGCCGTCTCGATCTCCGGCTGCATCTTGGTCAGCAGCTTCAAGCCCTTGTCCGTGATGAACGTCAGCGACAGACGTCCGTCCTCTTCGCTCTTTCCGCGGCGGGCCAGGCCGGCCTTTACCAGGCGGTCGATCAACCGCGTTACATCCGGCGCGGTATGGATCATACGGTCGATGATATCGCACCGCGGATGACCATCCGGGTGTACGCCACGCAGGATCCGAAGCACATTGTACTGAGCGGATGTGATGCCATAGCGCTCGCACACTTCTTCCGAGTTGCGCTGAAGTGTATCGGCGGCCACGATCAAGCCAAGGTAGGCCTCCTGATAGGCCGACGAGAAGGTATCCTGCTTGATCCGCTGTTTGAGGATTTCACCCATGGTGCAAAACTAGTCGAAAAACGGTCTGTGTTGCAACAAGGAAAGCGTCTGGCGTCTAGCGTTTAGCGTCTAGCGTCAAGCTACTAGCGGCTAGTCCATACGTACTAAACGCTAAACGCTAAACGCTAGAATCTACTCTCAAGGCCGTCACGATCTCGTCCAGCTGACCCAGCATCACTTGTTCCAGCGGATGGTTCTTGGCGTCGCCGGTCAGTCGGTGGTCGGTAACGCGGTTCTGAGGGTAGTTGTACGTCCGGATCTTCTCCGACCGGTCTCCGGAGCCCACCATATCCTTGCGGGTTGCACCGAGAGCGGACTGTTGCTTTTCCAATTCGAGTTCATACAACCGCGCACGGAGCACCTTCATGGCCTTCTGGCGGTTCTTCAGCTGGGAGCGTTCATCCTGGCATTGCACTACGATGCCCGAGGGGAGATGGGTGATCCGGACGGCGGTCTCTACCTTGTTCACGTTTTGTCCACCGGCACCGCCGGAGCGAAAGACATCGATCCGCAGGTCGTTGTCCTTGATATCGATGTCTACGTCCTCGGCTTCGGGTAGCACCGCCACGGTGGCGGCGGAGGTATGGATGCGGCCCTGGGCCTCGGTGGCAGGTACGCGCTGAACGCGGTGGACGCCAGACTCGTAGCGCAGCAGGCCAAAGGCATCGTTGCCGCTCACACCAAGGATGATCTCCTTGTAGCCCCCTGCCTCGCCGGCAGTAAAGTCGATGACCTCTACGTCCAGCTCATGCGCAGCAGCGAAGCGTTGATACATCTCTACGAGGTTGCCGGCGAACAAGGCGGCCTCGTCGCCTCCGGTACCGGCGCGGATCTCCATGATACAGTCGCGCGCGTCGTTCGGGTCGCGTGGGATCAGGAGCTGCTGCAGCTGGTCTTCGAGGAGGTCGATCTGCTCGCGGAGTTGGCGGTTGTCGTCGTAGGCCATGTCGCGCAGATCGCTGTCGGTCTGATCGTCGGCGATCAAGGCCAGATTCTCCTGAAGCTGCTCGGAACTCCGGAGGTAGGTCCGGGCAATGTCGACGATCGGCTGAAGGCGCTTGTATTCGCGCGACGCGTCGCGCAGGCGCCGTGCGTCGTTCACAACGTCGGGGTCGTTCAAAGACTGCTCCAGGGCAGCGAACTCGTCCAGGATGGTCAGCAGGCGTTCTCTCACAGCCACGAAAATATCGCAACTTGCGTCCACCTTCGGCCCTTGCGTTCGGAGGGGTACCCTACCGTGACTCGATCGCTGCCCATACTCGCTGTACTTGTTCTGTTCCTGACCGCTTGCGCGGGCGAGGACGAGAACATCGTGAATCCACCACCCGGCAATGCCAATGTGGTGGTACGGCTGTTCAATATGGTGCCGGACGGCAAGGTTCGAAAACTGGTCATGGAGTCTGGCTACCAGACGCTTCCCATTGGATCGGGAGGGTTCACGGCACCGGTACAAGCCCCCTCCGATTCGTCGTTCCTGGAGATCTATTCCGGCAGTAAACGGGAATTCCGGTCCGACGTTCGGGCGCGATTCATCCGCCAGAGTGTGTACAATGTGTATGCCGTTGCGTCGCACGATGCTCCTACGGCGTTCGACACGGTGGTGCTATCCAACGCCAATCGCTCGCTGACCACCCAGCCCGTGGCCCAGCTGCGAGCCGTGAACCTTGTACCGGATTCCACAGCGTCGTACGAGATCCGGATCGGCTGTCCGAACGGACCGGCACTCTCCACCGCGCCGGTGCAGTTTCGGGCCCAGACGCTGTATCGCGAGCTGCCTCCGGGCTTCACGGTGATCAGCATCAGCCGGATCGGCCCGTCCGGCATCGATCTGATCGGAACCTATGAGTGCACACTCAAGGAGTACACGCCGTACTCCATCGTGTTGTATCCCTTGGAGTCTGGCACCCAGCCCGGTCTGATGTTGTTTGAAGAGTCGGACCTGACCGCCGGATCCGAACGGGCCTTTGTGCCCGTGCAGGCCCGCGATGCGGATCTGCGCGTTGCCAACCTTGCCGGGCAGACTGCCACGATCCGCATGGTCCGCACCGATCAGGTGGTGGCGTCGGAACTGCCGTCGGACCGCATCGGATCGTACGTGTCGGTACCAACATGCGAGTCCACCGAGCCCGATAAGATCGAACTCACGCTAGGGGATGGTCGGAGTACGATCGACTCCACGTCGCTTACCGTACGTGGACGCTATACGCTGATCGCTGCGGAAGACAGTGCTGGCCAGGCAGCGCTGGTGATCGTGCCCCCGCAGCCACCCACGTTCGGTATCGGTGGCAAGGCTACGTTGCGGATCGCCAGTGCTTCGCGGTTCGCCGGCGGACTCACGGTATCCATTGGAGGCCGCACCGACCCGGGGGCATCGAATGGACTCTCGGCCGGCCGCACCATTGCTTCGAACATCCGGTTCGACCGCGTGTCGGAGGTGTCCGTGATCGATCCCGGCGAGGTGCCCATCACGGTCAGCACATCGTCGACCCCGTCCACGCTCCTGGCCATTCGCCGAATGGACCTTCAGCCCAATACGGCTTACGTGCTGTTGTTGTCGGATGCCCCCGATGGTTCGGTGCGCATGTTCCTGATCACCGAAGCCGATGCTCCCGAAGTGTTGGAAGAGACCGAGCACGCAGCCTTTGTACGCTTTGTGAATGGGGCTCCCCAGACCGACTTCGCCACGGTGTCCGTAGGTACCGTGATCGAGAACGCGCGGATCGCCTACCGAAACTCGGTGGCCACGAACCTGCCGTTTGGCAATACGACCATTACCGCCAACAGTGCCCGTCATGAACTGTCCACGCAGGAAGGCCAACGCTCCGTGGTGGTTGCCACGGTGCGCAATGGAACGGAAACGCTCTTCGACATCACGGGTGAGCCCCTTACCCCTGACCCCCGCTTTTCCAAGCGGCGCGTGATCAATGCCACGGGAGACGTGAATCTGGTGTCCGTTTCGTACGACGAGAATTTCGACGACGACCCCGACGACCCCAGTATGCCGCACGTAGCTCGCCAGGTGCCGTTTGGAGAGACGTCACCCATCCACACGCTGGATCGCGAGGTCCGAGGGTCGATGTACGTGTATGATTATGAGGCGCGAAAACTGATGTACACGCTGCCGATCGACCTGGGTCCGCTGGGGAACAGTTACTCCCTGATCGTGGTGGGAACCGCCGCGAAGGGCTATGAGGTGATCGTTCTGCAAGAGTTCTAGAGCCGACGTGCCGTATCTTCGTGCCTTCGCATGACCTTCCGCCATCTCACCACCCCTGTCCTGTTGATCCTGAGCCTCCTGCTGGTGTTGCCACTCGCGGTCCAGGCTGCCGATGCCGTGCGTCTTCCGGACGTGGGTGTTATGCTGCCCGGAGAGATCCGAACCGTGACGGCACGCGGCACGTTCGAACGCTCGGGAACGATCGAAGTGACCATGGACTATCCCGCCGATCTGGTACGGATCCGGCAGGTATACGGTGGTCCGGCCTTTGCCTATCGGTGCGATACGGCACGGATCGTGCGCGATACCATCGTTGGCCGCGTGGGCACCATCGTCGTGCTCTGCGACTCTACCGTCACCGCCACGGATGCCGATCTCTTTACGATCGAGATCGAAGCGCTGCATGGCGCCGTTGGTATGGGGCTGGTGGTTCCCACACGATTCCGACTGGACTATGTGGACCAACCACAGGCCGTGCTTTCGGGCGGCAGCGTGTCCATCGAGGGTAGTCCGGATATCTCTGAACGCCTGGTAGACGGTATCACCGGCAACTATCCGAATCCGATGAGCACCGTATCGCGCTTCGTGTATACGCTGCAGCAAGCCGGAACGGCCCGGTTCGCCGTGCTGAACCTGCAGGGACGCTCGGTGCTGGACCTGGGTACGGTGGACGGCATTGCCGGCGAAAACACGCTGGAAGTACGAGTGCACACCAACGAGCTGGCCCAGGGAGCGTACGTGCTGCAGATGATCACCGATCGCGGTGTGGTCCTTCACTCCTTTATGGTGCTGGACTGATGCACCTGCTTGGACGATCCCTGCTGTTGGTGCTGACCGCTCTGTTGGCGTTCAGTATCGACGTGCGTGCGCAGGAGCCGGCTCCGCGCGGACAGGAGTACATCACCAAGAATTCTGAAGGACGGGAGTTCTGGTTGTGTTTCATGAAGAACTTCCGGTCTCAGGCACAGCCGTCTCGTCAGAACCGCCCGCAAGCCCTGAAGCTGCAGCTCTTCATCACCAGCAGCTACGACGCCAAGGTGAAGATCGAGATCGAAGAGATCGGCTACGAGAACACCGTGGATGTTCGTGCCAACACGGTGGTGAA
The DNA here is from genome assembly GCA_024711065.1 of bacterium. GTDB lineage: Bacteria > Bacteroidota > Ignavibacteria > Kapaibacteriales > Kapaibacteriaceae > OLB6. The sequence continues at coordinate 2,210 of JANJTN010000167.1, read as the reverse complement.
CGTACAGATCCCGGCGCGGGCACAACTCAGAGCCAACGAAACCGCCGAACGCCTGGCTGTGCACATCACGGCGGATACCACGATCGCCGTGTACGGACTGAACTCTCGCTATCAGACCACGGATACGTTCGTGGGATTGCCGGTGAGTGTGATCGGAACGCAGTACCGTGTGATGGGCTACACGAAGCTGTCGGCCGATCTGCTGAGTGAATTCACCATCGTGGCTACGGAAGACGACACGGAAGTGCAGATCGTACCGACCACGATCACGTCTACCGGACGTCCTGCCGGACGCCCGTTCAACGTCCGCTTGCGCAAGGGCGACGTCTACACCGTAGGTGCTCGCTGGCAGTCGATCGGACCCTGCGATCTGACCGGATCGCTCATTACGGCCTCCAAGAAGATCGCCGTGTTCAGCGGACACCAGTGTGCCTACGTTCCGCCCAAGATCGAGGCGTGCAATCATCTGATCGAACAGATCCCGCCGATCACGGCCTGGGGCAAGCATTACTATCTGGGCATGCTCAAGGAGCGGTCCAAGTTCACGTATCGCGTGGTGGCTTCCGAGCCCAACACGCGGGTGTTCAAGAACTCCCGCTTGATGGCTGTACTCAATGCCGGCGAGTTTCACGAAGAGCTGAACGTGTCCGAGCATATCCAGGTCACGGCCGACAAGCCGGTGATGGTTGCCCAGTTCGCGCAAGGGTTCAAGAATGGCGATAGCGTGGGCGACCCCATGATGATCCTCGTGAGCCCAACGCAGCAGTTCCTAAAGGTGTACCGCTTTGCCACGCCCATCAACGGCGACTGGCATCACTACATCAACGTGGTGTCGCAAACGGATGCCATTGGAGATCTTCGGCTGAACGGACGCCGTATCGAGTCGAACCTGTTCCAGAAACTCGGCGAAAGCCGCTATTCCATCGCTCAGGTGCCCATTCCGTTCGGTACCCACGTGATCCGATCGGAGTCGCCGTTCGGGCTGTACTCCTATGGTTTCGGATACGACAACGATGCCTACGACGCCTATGGGAACATGGCCGGACAGTCGTTCTTCGAGCTCAGTACACTGATCGACTCGCTCCCGCCAATGGCCGATGGTGCCAATACCCGGGACTACTATCAGGTGATCTTCCGCGACGATCGGCCGATGGATCAGGGGATGGACAAGATCGAGGTGGTGTCCAAGACCGCGCTCGACGTAGCCCCCTTCACCGTGGAACCGGGTACACCCCAGGTTGCCCTGACCGTGCGGCCAACCGTATCCGGTAGTGGCGGCCGACTGGTGTTGAAGGCCACGGACGTGGCCGGCAATTCCTCCTACTTCACAGTGTGCTACGTGTTCGACTCCCGCAGCGAGCGGTATGTGTATGTGCTGAACGAAGGACGCGGCGTGGAATGCGTTTCGGAAGACGGTTGGTTGGTAGGCGCGTTCGGATCGCTGAGTCACACCCGCATGGATGCAGACCTGACGCAGACGGAGGGACTGACGCTTGGTGGACCCATGATCGGTCAAGGCGAAGGTTTGGCAGGGGGCTTTGGTGTGCTGGCCGGTCGGCGCTTTGCTCCGGAATTCATTGCCACGGGACGGTTGTCGATGGGATGGGTGGGTGGAACGCTGCTTGCTCCCGATACCACGGTGGGAGCGGTACTGGACACGGCATCCGGACAGCGGGTGCCATACCAGGAAGGCACACAGGTGTCCATCGACGCACCATATCTGCGGATCGGCGGAACGATCCAGTGGTTCCCTTTGCGGTATTTCTATCTAACGGCCGGTGCTCAGGTGTCCCTTGCCTTGGGATCGTCTGCAACGGTGGAACGCACCCTGCTGCGTCCGGGACACTTCACGTATCCGGACGGTTCAACCACGCGTGATGGTGGAACGTCGTCGCTGCCCGCATTGTCGTCCGTTGGCTTCGAACTCCTTGGCGGTCTCGGAGTATCGTACCCCGTGTCGTACCGGGCGTCCGTCTTCTTCGAAACCCTGTACACCCACAGGCTGAACAGCATGCTGTCCGATGCCACGCTCGATCTGGATGCTCTGGGAGTGAACCTGGGCGTTCTGTGGCGCTTATAAGCCGCTGCCCATGGTGGCGCGCACCTCTGTGCTCCGGTGCGAAGCCTGATAGGACTCCAGCACCTGCGAAAGAAACTCGACCGGCTGGGTGACCACTTCGGCACCCATGCGCTGCTGCAGGGCTTCGGCG
>JANJTN010000021.1 GCA_024711065.1 bacterium | reverse complement strand
AGTGCATGAGTGCATTAGTGCATCAGTGCATTAGTGCATTAGTGCATTAGTGCATGAGTGTATGTCCTACTTCTGTGTTCGCACCCCGATCACATTGTAGCGATTGGTCACAAAGGACCAGTCGGCGAACGTCGCGTTGCCGGCCGGATTGGCACCGGTACCGTGGAAGTCGCTGAAGGCGGCGGACTGATTGACCCACACAAAGCTGTTGAAATTGAACGCCACCGGAGCACCGGCGGAAACGATGGCCTGCTCGGCCAGGTCCATCTTCTTTTCGTCCGTCGAATAGATCAGTGTGGTCAGTGCCCCGTGCTCCCGCACGCTCTTTGCCACCAGCGCAACCGCTTCGTCGAACGATCCAGTGGGGATGATGAACGAGATCGGTCCGAACCACTCGCGCGTGGTAATGTCTTCCTCATCGGTCGTAGCCATCAAGATCAACGGAGTGGCCGAACGTGAGGCATCAAACCCCGGATGTGCAACGGCTGCCGAGTCTCGCACCACGGGTAGGCCAAGAGCTTTGGCCTCTGCGATCCGGTTGAGTGTGGCCTGGCTCTGGATCGCACCGACCGTGCCGGCTCCGGACTTCTCGTTCAGCACATGGGCGTCGACATGTTCCTTGAGCTTCGCGGCAACCTGCTCAACGGACCACGTCTCGTCTCCCACGTTAACGCCGGATGCCGGGATGTAGATGTTCTGTGGAGCGGTGCACATCTGACCGGCATACAACGACAGCGAAAAGGCCAGGTTGCCTAACGCCCGATCCGCGTCGTCCATACTATCGATGATCACACTGTTCACGCCAGCTTTTTCCGTGAACACCACCTTGCCGGACGTGAAGCAGGCTTCTTCCACAAGGCGGCCGAACGAAGGGCCGCCGGTATAGTCTACGATCTTCACCGCCGGATGCTGTAGCAAGTCCATCGTGATCGGCTTCTCGACCGTATCGACCGCGAGCTGGCAGATATTCGGGTCAAGCCCAAGATCGGCCAACGTGCGGCGAAGTTCCTCGACAACAATGGCAATGGGATAGATCGCGCCAGGGTGCGGCTTTACGATCACACTGTTACCCGTGACCAGACCGGCGAAGATCCCTGGTGTACTGTTCCAGACCGGGAACGTCGAACAACCGATCACCAGATCGATCCCTTTGGGCACCACGCGGTATCGTTTCTCGATCTCCACGCTGAACTTACCCATCGGCTTGGCCCACGCCACCGAGGACGCAAACGCCTGCTGAGCGGCGTATCCCATCGCGATAGCTTCCAACGCACGGTCAAAGCCGTGGGGGCCGGACGATTGGAACGCCATCACGAACCCCTGCCCGGTCGTATGCATGGTGGCATAGCCGATCTCGAAGAACCGCTTGGCTCCCCGCTCCAGCGCTTCCACCAACACCGCTGCGCGCTCGGCTACCGGGAGTGCCTGCCATGCCGTCTGAGCGTCCGATGCTCGCGTCATCAGCGTGTCTACGCTAAGGGCCGGATACGTGATTCCGAGCTCGAATCCGTAGGGCGACACTTCCTCACCAACAAACGAACCTTCCGATTCCGCATTCCCCTTTCCCCATTCCCCAAACGGAGTGTTCAGCTGAGCCTGAAACGCCTTCAGACCATCTTCATTCGCCGTTTCGCCGTAGATCTTCCCGGAAGGGGGCTCGGGCCAGTGCGCGTGGAACGTACGATCGCGATTGGCGGCAACGGCGGCATCGATCGTGGCTTGGTGCTTTACGACAAGGGCAGAGAGTGACATGGGGTGCATCACGGTAGTGGTGTTCGAAGAGCTTCGAAAATACGAACCACCGATGCTGCAGAGGTCAGAACCGATACCGCATTGTGGCGAAGGGGGCTGGCCGCGTGATACCGAAGGCATCGCGCTGGAGCATGATGGGCCCAAGCGGGTTGACATTCACCTCCAGAGCCGACATGGATTTCGTCTCTGCTGCTGGCTTGGCCATGGCGAGCGAGATCGCAAACCCACCAACGGCACCGGCATAGGTGAGAGCCGAATAGGCGCGATCGCTATCAACCAATTCAGCGATGCCGAGTCCGATCAGTCCCCCGCCAAGCAGAGAAAGCACCGAGATCGTACCATCAGTTGTACGGTAGTCCTTGCCGCGCACCAGTTGGTCTCCGATCCAGAGTCCACCAATGGTCGTGGCGATACTCAGCGAGCTCACCAGCGTTGCCGAAAGATCGTCCGGCTGTACCGTAGCGAGGACCACCCAGGGCAGCGTTGCGCCGAAGAATCCGGTGATCCCATACATGCTGGCATCGCCGCTTGAATAGTGCTGGCCGTCCGCTACGGCATTGCCTGCGATCACCCCGCCTGCCGCACCTGCCAGGGCCAGACCACCGACCACGCGAGCGGCGACGTCGGAACTCGGCTCAACCTGATCGAAGATCGCGGCAGAGGTCAGGCCGCCGCAGACCAGACCATAGAATGCCGTGGTGTTGATCACTCCGGCACGTCCTTCGCTCATGTTGCTACTGGTTGCCACAGCATAGCCGGCGATCGTTTCGCCGATCCCGGTGAGCACCGACAGACCGAAACCTAAACGCGGGGTCTCGGCATCGAAGAGATCCTCACCGGCCACAAGTGCTGCCAGGGCCCAGCCGTGGATCGTACCCTGGAACATGCCGCCAAGGGCCAATGAGGCCGCCCCTTCTGTCACGGGTGCATTGTTGGTCAGCAAGGCAGGAACCAGATATCCCAGACCGCCGGCCAACAAGATCGGTACGGCTGGCTCACTCACGTCGAGAGCCACACCGGTGGCGGTACCGTAATACAACAAACTCCAGATCGTGCTCCCCCAAAGGAGTGCTGTTCGTCCGGACTGATCCAGCTCGGTATCATAGGCCGCAACGGCCTGCCCCAGTACCGCCGATGATCGTAGGCGAAGATCTCGAGCAGCGTCTACCGTGAGATCGATGCGGCGGCGGAGGCGCGAGCCCCCTTCATCCAGGATGGCATCCAGATAGTACGACGTATCGGCAACCACGAACAGCCGCGCTTCCACCAGCGTTGGCAGATCGGGAAGCAGCTGGTGCTGTCGGTTCAGGTCTGCGGTCAGGATCCATACCGTACCGGTGGTATCAAACGACACCTGCCGCTCCTGACCGCTGGATTGGGCCAGCAGCAGGAACGGCAGGATCATGATCAGTAGTATGGAGCGCATGCAGGCGCCTCTCGATCAGTTCATCACATGCACAAGTGGCGTGTATTCCATGTCGAAGGCTTCGGCAACGGCCTGGTAGACGATCTTGCCGTCCACCACGTTCATGCCCAGCGCCAGTTCGCGGTTCTCGATCACGGCCTGCTTCCATCCTTTGTTGGCCAGTTCGACAGCGTACGGCAGTGTAGCGCCGGTGAGGCCGAGGGTGGAGGTATACGGTACGGCACCCGGCATGTTGGCCACACCGTAGTGTACCACACCGTCCACCACATACGTCGGATCGTCATGCGTGGTCGGCTTGCACGTTTCTACACAGCCGCCCTGATCCACGGACACGTCCACGATCACAGCTCCCGGCTTCATGGTGCTCAGCATGTCGCGCGTGACCAGCTTCGGCGCCTTGGCACCAACGATCAGGACGCCGCCGATCACCAGGTCGGCCTCTACGATGGCTTCGCGGATGTTGGCCGGGGTAGACATCTGGGTGACGCAGTTCTTCGGCATCACATCATCCAGATAGCGCAGACGATACAGGTTGTTGTCGAAAATGGTCACACGGGCTCCGAAGCCGGCAGCGATCTTGGCCGCATTCGTTCCCACCACACCACCACCCAGCACCATCACGTTGGCCGGCTTCACGCCCGGCACACCGCCGAGCAGCACGCCGCGTCCACCCATCGGATGCTCGAGGTACTTGGCTCCTTCCTGCGGTGCCATACGCCCGGCCACTTCCGACATCGGGATCAGCAGCGGCAGCGAGCCATCTGCGCGTTGTACGGTCTCGTAAGCGATACAGACCGCGCCGCTCTTGACCATGGCTTCGGTGAGTTCCTGCGATGCAGCAAAGTGGAAGTAGGTAAAGAGCACCTGGCCTTCACGGATCAACGGATACTCCGGGGCGATCGGCTCTTTGACCTTCACGATCATGTCGGCCTTGCCGTACACATCGGCGGCGGTGCCAACGATCTCGGCTCCGATCGCCACATACTTTTCATCCGGAAATCCGCTACCAACACCCGCCTGGGTCTGGACGATCACCTTGTGACCGTTGCGGATCAACAATTCAGCACCACCCGGCGTAAGACCCACACGCTTCTCCAGCGGTTTGATCTCCTTGGGAACTCCGATCAACATGATATCCTCAGCAATAGTTGTGTTCTGACTGATAGAGCCACAAAATTGCGAGAAAATCCCCTTCGCTCGGTGGCTTCCTCCCTAATTTCGAAGACACCTTTACCCGACCAATACAACTGAGACCCATGGCCGTACCCTTGCTGGATCTTCGCCTTCAGTATCACGCCTTGAAAGACGAGCTGGACGCCGCCTTGATCCGGGTAGCCGAGTCGCAGGTCTGCATCCTCGGCCCGGAGGTCAGCGCCCTGGAGAAGGAACTGGCTGCGTACCTGGGTGTTCGGCATGCCATCGGTGTCTCCAGCGGTACCGATGCCTTGCTGATGGCCCTGATGGCCTTGGACATTGGTCCTGGCGACGAGGTGATCGTACCCACGTTCTCGTTCTTCGCAACAGCCGGATGTGTTTCCCGGACGGGTGCAACACCCGTATTGGTGGATGTGGATCATACGGCCTACAACATGGACCCGGCACTGCTGGAACGTGCGATCACACCGCGCACCAAGGCCATCATCCCCGTGCACCTGTTCGGCCAGGCCGCCCCGATGGACCAGATCCTGACGATCGCCGACGCGCACGGGATCCCCGTGATCGAAGACGCTGCACAAGCCATTGGCACCACCTGGCGCGATGGACGTCCGGTAGGGGGCTTGGGACGCATCGGCTGCTTTTCTTTCTATCCCACCAAAAACCTTGGTGCGTTCGGCGATGCCGGTTTGATCACCACCAATGACGACGAGCTGGCTGTCCGTTTGATCCAGCTGCGCAATCATGGCATGGAACCCAAGTATTATCACGCCTTCATCGGTGGCAACTTCCGCCTGGATGCTCTCCAGGCTGCCGTGCTGCGGGTCAAACTTCCCTATCTCGACCAATGGCACGCTGCACGTCAGCACAATGCCGGCTTGTACGAACGCTTGTTCGTGGAGGCCGGTGTAAGCACTGGTCCTGGGCGCACTACGTTCTCTGCCGACGATCTGATCCTGTTGCCGGAGGCTGTGAATCACACCGCATCGAGCGGCTCCAACCATCACATCTTCAATCAGTACACGATCCGGTCCGCCCATCGCAACGCCTTGCGTGCGCACCTTGCCGACCGTGGCATCGGGGCTGAGATCTACTATCCGGTTCCCTTCCATCGCCAGGCCTGTTTCGCTGATCTTCAGGCGCGTGATACCGACTTCCCGGTGGCGAATTGTCTGGCCGACACGGTGCTGTCCATCCCGATCTTCCCTGAGCTGTCCGAAGCGCAGATCCGCGAAGTGGTCGAAACCATCGTAGACTTTGAGCGTAACCACGCCGCCGAGCCGGCCGAATGCGCCGACTGTAAGGAGTGCGGCACCACGCACTGACCCGTTGAACCATCATCCTGGAGCACGTCATGCAAACTGAGCAACCCGGTTACCAACAAACGTTTCATGTCGAACTGGGCAACCGGGGACCGGGCTTCGGATTCTGGCTGGGACTGATCCTGGTGATCCTTGGCGGCGGACTGCTGCTGGATGCCTTTAATCTGCTGCCGTTCGGCGAGATCCTGGGCACGTGGTGGCCAACGTTGCTGATGATCGTAGCCATTGCGCAAGTGGCCACCCGCAGTAGTGGCTTCTTTGGCCCCGGCATCCTCTTCACGATCGGCGCCTTGCTGCAGCTGTCCAAGCTCGGCTATCTGGAAGGGGGCTTCTGGAGCGCCTTCTGGCCGGTGCTGTTGATCCTGATCGGCTTGTCCTTCATCAGCTCGCGCTTCAAAAAAAAAGAGCCGCGCAAGGATCCGAATTTCGTCGGCACGGTGAACGTCGAGGGCTCGAGAATTGATCGGACAGCCATCTTTACCGGCATCGATTCGCGTGTGGTATCGCAGGATTTTACCGGCGGTGAGCTGACCGCCATTTTCGGCGGCATCGAGATCGACCTGAGGGAAGCAGCCATTCAAGGCACCAGGGCCACGTTGGATGTGACCGCTGTGTTTGGAGGTGTCGAGATCCTGGTGCCGAATTCGTGGAACGTTATTGTCTCGGGAACACCGATCTTTGGAGGGATCGACGACAAGTCGATCCGCCACCCCGCACACATGAATGCACCCACGCTCCTGATCGATGCTACTGCGATCTTCGGCGGGGTCGAGATCCACTGATGCCTGTACGCTCAGAACGAATACGAGATCTACGAACTGGAACCATCGGACCGGACCTGCCAGACGGCGCGTCCGGTCCCGTACTTTACTGGATCAATCGCGAACGCCGAGTTCGCGATAACTGGGCCCTGATCTATGCGATCGAGTCGCAGATCGCCCTCGGAGGGCAGCCCTCGGACGTCCGTGTGTTCTTCTGCCTGCCACCGAATTTTCTGGCCGCTTCGCTGCGGCAATACGACTTTCTGGTGCGAGGTCTTGAGGAGCTCGAACGCGATCTGGCCAAGCTTGGGATCACGTTCAACCTCCTACTCGGCGACCCCGAAGAAGAGGTGGCGTTGCATATTCACCAGCATCAGCCCTCACTGGTGGTCACCGACCTCGAGCCGATCCGCCTGAAACGTCATTGGCTGGACATCGTCCTGCAGGATACCGTAGCCCCCTTCCACCAGGTGGATGCCCACAACATCGTACCGGTCTGGATCGCCAGCGACAAGCTGGAGTATACAGCGGCTACCCTTCGGCCGAAGATCACGCGGCTGCTACCAACCTACCTCGAACCCTTTCCGGAGCTTCCACCCTCGGGCCACAAGCCTGTGCGTCCGACCACAAACTGGGCTGCCGTGCGGGAGACCTTTACGGTAGACCCTACCGTGCCACCGGTGGATTGGGTGCAGCCCGGCGAAGCCGCCGGCCGCACGGCTCTCGGTGCTTTTCTGGGTCGCCTTTCCACCTATGCCAACCGGAACGACCCCACCAGACCCGGACAATCCGATCTCTCTCCGTATCTGCACTTCGGCCAGTTGTCTCCACAACGGGCAGCACTCGATACCTTGAAGGCCCTTGGACTTCGTGCCGACCAGATCGGCGACATTCGTTCTGTGGCCGACGGCTTCCTGGAAGAGTTGATCATTCGGCGCGAGCTGAGTGACAATTTCACGCACTACAATCTGCAGTACGACCAGTTCGACGGATTCCCCGCCTGGGCGCAGCAGACGTTGAACGAACACCGGGACGATCCCAGAGATCACCTCTACAGCTACGAACAATGGGAGCACGCCCAGACCCACGATGCGCTCTGGAATGCCGCCCAACGGCAACTCGTAGCGACCGGCAAGATGCACGGCTACATGCGCATGTACTGGGCCAAGAAGATCCTGGAGTGGTCGGCCTCTCCGGAAGAGGCGCAGGCCACGGCTATTGTCCTCAACGACAAGTACTCGCTCGATGGACGAGATCCCAACGGGTACGTGGGCGTGGCGTGGAGCATCGGAGGCGTGCACGATCGGGCGTGGACCGAACGCAAGGTCTTTGGGAAGATCCGGTACATGAATGAAAGCGGTTGTCGGCGTAAGTTCGACGTCGACGCCTACATCGCCGCTCAGCCTCCACTTCCCTAGTCCACCATGCACTACCGTTCGATCGGCCTTCTCTGTGTGATCATGGCCGTTTTGATGTTCGGCACTTGCGCCGTGCAAGCCCAGCCGTATGAACTTCCATTAGGACGACAGATCCGCGTTACGGACGTGTACCTTCTCAAAGGCACGTCCACGCAGATCTCGCGTCTTACCACCGTTGATCCCAGCGGCATAACCAAGGTGGTCAAGGACGATACCGTGATCGTCCGCATCGATGCCGAATGCGAAGTGGCCGGCATCACCGAAGATGGTCAGGAGGCCGTGAAGCTGATCACGATCCGCAACGCGCAGGTCTCGGCCGAAGGAGCAACGTCCGACCTGCTTCCCACCGGCACCTCCCTCAAAGCCACGTTCAGCGACAGCGGTACGGTGATCACCAAGGATGGCCAGCCCCTTTCCATGGATCTGATGGCGCATCTGGCCACCGTGATCCGTGGTGAAGGGGGCTCGCGAACGGGTTCGATCATGGATCCTTCTGAACCGGTATCACCAGGCGACTCCTGGCCCATGGACAGTGCCGCGTTCATGTCGTCTCTCGGATCACTGGCTTCGCCCACACCGCGATCGGTGGAGGGACGCATCACGTTCCAGCGGATCGATACAACCGGCGTTCGCCCGGCAGCGGTTGTGGAAATGAAGGGGCGTGCCCAGGATGCCATCGGCAATCTGGGTTCATCGGCACCTACGGCTTCGGAGGTAGTGATGGAGATCACGGTGCACGCTCCTCTGGACAAGCGCTATCCCCTGACGGCAACATCGACGCGCACGCGTCTGGTAACCACGTTCGGAAGCGGTCCGGGATCGGCCACGGTGGAGGCCGTGTCCGTTGTTGATCTTCGCTTCTACCGATGACCGACCCGCTGCATCGGCGCGGCTTGCTAGCCCTGGTGATCACCGCTGTGCTTTGGAGCAGCGGTGGCTTGCTGATCAAGTCGCTCCCGCTTAGCCCCCTGACCATTGCCGGCATGCGCAGCGCCATTGCCGCCGTGGTGATGCTGCTGTGGTTACGGTCTCCCAAGCCAACCTGGTCTGCCGCACAATGGGGCAGCATCCTGAGTTATGCCGCTACGGTGATCCTGTTCGTAGTGGCCACCAAGCTCACCACGGCCGCCAACGCGATCTTCCTGCAGTACACCGCACCGATCTGGGTGGGGATCTTCAGCTGGTTCGTTGCCAAGGAACGTCCATCGCGGATCGACACACTGGCCGTGATCGTGGTGATGGCCGGGATGTCCGTGTTCTTCCTGGACCGCGTAAATGCGGGTTCAACGCTCGGCAACCTGATCGCCGTGCTTTCCGGTGTGGCGTTCGCCGGCGTAGCTCTCTTCATGCGAGCCCAGCGCGGTGTGTCGACCACCGAAAGCATCCTGTTAGGCAATGTGCTCACCGCTGTGTTGTGCCTGCCGTTCCTTCAACCGTTCCCCTTGGAACCGTCCATCCTTGGTCAGCTCCTGGCATTGGGGGTCTTACAATTGGGTGTGTCCTACATCCTGTATTCGTGGGCTATGCGCCACGTCACGGCACTGGAAGCGATCCTGATCACCACGCTCGAGCCGATCCTGAATCCCATCTGGGTGGCCCTGTTCTTCGGCGAGGTTCCGTCGAGCGTAGCCATCGTGGGCGGGTTGATCGTTGTTGGTGCGGTTGTGGCGCGTAACTTCGCACATGCCAGAACCCTTCGACCAATCGCGGATCGTCTCCACGATCACTGACAGTGCCGACGTGAAGCGTCGGCTTGCCGAATCCTGCAGCGAGGATATCCTTCGCTGCGGTGAACTCCTTGCCCAGGTAGCCATCGACGATGGTCTGATCATGCTGTGCGGTAACGGCGGCAGTGCTGCCGATAGCCAGCATATCGCGGCCGAGCTGGTGGTGCGACTGCGCAGTAGCGTGGAACGCCGCGCCATCGGTGCCATGGCGCTGACCGTAGACAGCTCGATCCTGACCGCCGGCGGCAACGACTACGGCTTCGAGAATGTGTTTGCCCGCCAGGTCGAAGCCTACGGTCGTGAAGGCGACGTGCTGATCGCCATCAGTACCAGCGGCAACTCCGAGAATGTGATCGCTGCCGTGGAACAAGCCAACGAGGACGAGATCCATACCATCGGTCTGTTAGGGGGCGATGGCGGAGAACTCAAGGACCTTGTCGACGATTTCGTGCTGGTGCCGTCGGACATCACGGCGCGGATCCAGGAATGCCATATCCTGATCGGCCACCTCTGGTGCGAGATGATCGAAGAAGCCGTGGTGAACGCCGAAGAGTCGTAAGTTTGTGCCCCAATGCCGACGTAGCTCAGCTGGCCAGAGCAGCTGATTTGTAATCAGCAGGTCACCGGTTCGACTCCGGTCGTCGGCTCTCTACCAAGCCCCCTACCCGCTCCGAAGCGCCGGTGCGGGTTTTTTCGTCTGAACCTATGTCCCTGCCCACCCTTCGCCTCAAACCCCACGAACACCATCGCATCGCCGAGGGGCATTTGTGGGTGTTCCGCAACGAGCTGGCCACACTTCCTCCGGAGGAAATGGGTGCATTGGTTCGGGTGGAGTCGAGTGATGGCCGTTCGCTCGGAACCGGTTTCTCACATCCAACCTCGAAGATCGCGGTGCGGTTGCTGGGCGGAGAGTTCGAAACGGTCGACACGGCCTTCTTCGCGCATCGCATCGGGCAAGCCATCCGGTTGCGTCAGCGGTTACTGCCCGGCGAGCAGGCCTGGCGGGTGGTCTTTGGCGAAGCCGATCTGTTGAGCGGTCTGATCATCGACCGCTATAACACCACGGTGGTGATGCAAATGCTGGCCGCCGGCATGGATGTGCGCCGAGAGATGATCATCGAAGCGATCCTCCAGACCATGCCCGACGTGACCGGGATCGTGGAACGCAACTCAATGAAGGTGCGCGAGAAGGAAGGTCTGGACCTCCGCGACGGTGTGGTATGGGGCACCGTTCCGGATCGCGTGCGATTCGAGGAGAACGGCATTCTGATCGATGTGGATCTGGTTGGCGGACAGAAGACCGGCTACTTCCTGGACCAGAAGGTGAACCGAGCCACCATCGCGCGGCTCAGCGCCGGCAAGCGTGTACTCGACTGTTTCTGCAATGTTGGTGGCTTTGCCCTGAATGCCGCCAACGGCAGTGCTGTCGAAGCCCTGGGGATCGATAGTTCGGCGCAGGCCATCGAGCATGCTCGGCACCACGCGGAGATCAACGGCCTGGAGCACTGCCACTTCGAACAGGCGAATGTGTTCGACCTGTTGCGCCAGCACGTTGATGAAGGACGGCAATGGGACATCGTGATCCTGGACCCGCCATCGTTCGCAAAAAGTCGCTCCGCTTTGCAGGGGGCTCGTGCCGGCTACGCGGAACTCAACCGAACCGCTCTCAAGCTGATACCACCGGGCGGGCTGCTGGTGTCGGCATCGTGTACGCAGCTGGTGCCGGAGCACGAGCTGATGGACATCGTGTACCGCGAGGCTGCACGATTGCGGAAACGCCTCCGTCTTGTGCATCGTTCAGGGCAAGCGCCGGACCATCCGGTGCTGTTGGCCATGCCGGAGACACTCTACTTGAAATTTCTGGTCTTTGATGTGATCGACTAGCCCCTTTCCAGAGGATTGTCCACACGATTGCTCGATTGATCGCTGCTGACGACCTTTGTGAGGAATGCTGGTACACCATCCGACCACCCGAGCGTACCATGTTGGAATACTTTGACGAATCGGCCGACGACGAGGCCGGCGACAACAATCTTGACGAGCAACTCAAGGCCTATCGCGAGTCCTATCGCTCCGGGCAATGGCAGAATGGTCTGCCGTCCCCGGAAGCCCTCGAAACCATCGTCCACTACTGCCTGGACACCCAGCGGTTCGACGATGCCTTGAACTTTGCCCGAATGTGGCGAGAATCCGCTCCGTATTCAGCCGATGCCTGGCACAAGGTGGGCATTGCCCTTGGTAGCCTTGGCCGTTGGCGAGAAGCCCTGAAAGCCTATGATCGTGCCGCCGAGCTGGATCCGGTGGAAGTAGAGATCATGGTGAACCGCGCCATTGCCCTGGAGCAGCTTGGCCACCTCGACGAAGCCATGGAACACGTTGGCAAGGCCCTGGCCTCCGAGCCGGAGAACCCCGACGCCTTGTTCACCAAGGCCATCATCCTGGAGAAGACCGGTGCCCATGCCGACGCGATGAAGCTCTTCCGGTATCTCTCCCGCCAGGAACACTATGCGCGCGACGCCCAGTTCGAACTCGCCTTCTGCCATGAAGCCCTCGAAGAGTACGACGAAGCCATCCTCCTGTACGACGCTCTGATCGATACGGATCCGTATGACGCCAATGCCTGGTTCAACAAGGGCGTGATGTACGGACGGAAAGGGGCTCATCGGCAGGCCATTCATTGCTACGACATTGCGGTTGCGGTAAAGCCGGACTTCGTGAATGCGTTCTACAACATGGGCAACTCCTTTGCTACGCTGGGGCGGCTGGATGAGTCGATCACGGCGTATCGAGAAGCCCACGAGCTGGACCCCAACGATGTGCCGGTGATCCATAATCTGGCGTCGTCACTCGAAGAACGTGGCCTGTTCGCCGAAGCCATTGAGGTCTTCACGAAAGCCATTGCTGCGGATCCCGACCACGTACCCTCGCTGTTTGGCCGGGGCACGTGCTTCGATGCTCTTGAGCAGTTCGACCAAGCCATCGAGGACTACACCAAGGCCGTGGAGAAAGACCCCGAACAGAACGATGTGTGGTATGCCTTGGCCGATGCCCTGTACAACCGTGGCCGGTCGGACGAAGCGGTCAACGCCTATCAGAAGGCCCTCGCCCTGGACCCCGTAGATGTGGAGTGCTGGTACGACTTTGGAACCACCCTCCTGGAACGCGGAGACGTGCTGGAGGCGTTACAAGCCTTTACCGAGTGCACTCGGCTGCATCCGGAGTGGTCAGAAGGGTATTACGCCACCGCCAAGGCCCTGTGTGCCGCCGGCCAACCCGTGAACGGCGTAAGCTATCTCCGTAAGGCGCTGGAACTCGACCCGTCTAAGAACAACGATTTTGAACGAGAATTTCCCGCGGTAGCAGGTCCCTTGGGGATGGAATACCTGCGCGACATGCTGCAACGGGGTCAAGAATCACAGGAGTAACCGTCCAATGCCGTACGATCCCATGCTTGTAAAGCCGATGAAGGAAGAACTCACTTCGATCGGTGTGAAAGAATTGCTGTCCGCTGCTGACGTGGATGATGCGATGAAACTACCGGGCACCACCATGGTGGTAGTGAATTCCGTGTGCGGCTGCGCAGCCGGTGGCGCTCGACCGGGCGTTGCCATGGCCCTCAAACACGATACCACGCCGGATCAGGTGGTGACCGTGTTTGCAGGTCAGGACCTGGAGGCTACGGAGCGCGCTCGTTCCTACTTCACCGGACAGCCACCGTCCTCGCCGTCCATTGCCATCATGCGCGACGGCGAGCTGGTGGCCTTCATGCCACGCCATCACATCGAAGGCCGCACGCCGGAGATGATCGCATCGGCATTGACCAATGCCTTCGACGAGCTCTGCGCCAAGGCGTCCTGATCGCTGTCGAACCATAGCACATGATGTTCAACGGGGCCTCGAGCCCCGTTGTTCGTTGACGGCGACAGATCCTTCAGCATAGCGGTCCATCCGTTCAGCACCTGGTCCGCTTCCTCATAGTTCGGCAGGATCTGCCGGACCAGCGCGTGGAATCGCGGACCGTGATCCATGTACACCAAGTGAGCGATCTCGTGGGCCACGACGGCCTCGGAGCAGGCATCCGGTACGCGGATCAGATACTCGTTCAGGGTGATCTTGCCGTTCGCGCTACACGACCCCCAACGCCTCCGCATCTTCCGCACGGCGAGCGAGTGGTATCGGACCTGGGCCACACCCAAAGCGGGTAACAAACGTTCCAGGTGCGCGCCAAAGACCGCAAGGGCCTCTGTTCGCTGCCATCGCTCCAGCGCTGCAGCCGTTCCATCCCAGGAGATCACCTGACCGCGATGGTGCACGAAACCGGCTCCCGGGAGTGGTGGGATCACCGAACGTGCATCGGTTGCCTCGGCAAGGCGGTCAGCGATCCATTGCCGACGGCTGCGGAGGAACTCTTCCACCTGCCGATGCGACAGGCGGAGGGGGCTGCGAACCACGATCGCACCATGAGGATGCACTTCGATGGCCAGGGTTCTGCGACGGCTACGATGCAACGCATAAGAGAGCCCCCTTCCCAGTTCTGGAAAGAGTGGCCATCGTACCGTAGATTCCCCCTCTGCCAAGGTAACCTTTTGATTGCTCTACTGTTAGTACCGCTGAATGGAGCGACCTCACAGCGAATATAGCGACACGGAACTGTACGAGTTGCTCCGTTCGGACCAGGCTGAAACAGCCTTTTCCGAGCTGTATGCGCGATACTCGTCCATGGTCTTTGCCTATTGTGTGCGGGTGATGGGCGATCGCGATAAGGCGTACGACGTGTTTCAGGACACCTTCATCCGGTTCTACCAAAGCGCTGAACGCCATTCCAGCCTGGAGAACGTGAAAGGCTACCTGCTCACGATCAGCAGGAATCTGTGCCTGAACGAGAAAAAACGGATGTCATCGCAGACGCTCGAATTCGACGAGTCGCTCTACAACCCGGGAGTGACGCGAGAAGCCGAGCGATCCGAGATGATGGATCTGATCTCGATGGCCCTGGAACTCCTGCCGCACGATATGCGCGAGGCCTTTGTCTTGCGCGAATACCAGGGACTCTCGTACAAGGAAATGACGGTGGTGCTCGACATTAAGCTCGAGACCGCCAAGGTACGCGTGTTCCGCGCCCGGCAACGGATCAAGGAGATCCTGCAGCCGTATATGGAAGACATGAACAGGTGAAGAGAGTAAACGAGTAAACGAGCAAACGAGTAAACGAATCATCGAGTAACTAAACGCTGAACGCTAGACGCTAAACGCTAGCCATTTGGCACCCGACTATGAAAGACTACATCCAACAGATCGACCAACTCCTGGACGGCGAGCTGGACCATATGCATGAGTCCGCGCTGTACGCCGAGTTGGCCGTGAACGCCGACCTCCGGAACGAGATGCGAGATCATCTCGCGCTGAAGTCTGCCGTGAAGGACGACCGAATGGCACTGGTGCCGCCGGCAGCGCTCACCAGTTCTGTATTCTCCGGTCTCGGATTCGCCGCGCCGTTCGCGGGAGCCGCAGCTACCACCGTGGGTTCCAGCGTTGTCTGGCAGTGGCTTACGCGCCTGGGCCTACCCATCCTTTCGGCGATCACCGCTGCCGGCGTTAGCTGGGGCGTGGCTTCCGGCAACTTCGCGAATATGATCGCCCAGACCGGCGCTACGGTCGAGCCAAGCAGCGAGCAGCAACTGAGCAGCGAGCAGAGAGCAGCGAGTAGCGAGCGGAGTACGGGAATCGACGAACAGCAACAGCAACAGCAACGACAACAGCAACAGCAACGACAACAGCAACAGCAACAGCAACAGCAAACGGCAACAGCAACGAGCAACGAGCTACGAGCCACGAGAACCGAGAACCAGCGACTACGCGACCGGATCGCTGCACTGGAGGCTGAGCGATCCTTGGCACAGTCCGCACCACCGGCACCGGTTGTGACAACGGAGTCCACCCCCGAATCGCCGGAGCGGATCCTGCCTCTGGCGTCGACCATGATGCTCTCGAATACGGTAGACCTTCAGCGTACAGGCGACCCACAGACCGTGCGCCTGATGGCCTACGACGCCGTGCGCAGAGGACAGAAGTATCCTGCCATGTCGCTTCAGATTCGGGGAATGGCACTTGAGCCCACCACGCAGATCTCGGTGGCCGAACAGGCCGACTGGTACTCCAACCTGGGTCTGGGCGTAACCTATCTGATGAATCCGCACAGCTCCGTTGTGCTGGAAGGCGGTAATGAGTCGTACCCGATGGTCTTTACCGGCGAGCGGAGCGGACAACTGGTACAGTACGAGCAGTATCCCACCACCATGTGGGTTGGTATCGGCTATCGGTACACGGCGAACTCGCTCTTTACCACTGTGCCGCTTCTGCCATACGCGCAGGCCATGCTCGGCGGGTCTACCTACGGTCCGATCGGCCGTGCCCAACTCGGCCTACAGTATGCGCCTGCCGGACCTTTAGTGTTCCTGCTGGGACTCGAAGCTTCGGCTCTAACGTTCTCGTACCAGAATACGACCTACATCTCACCCAAGTATGGCCTGACCTACGGCATGGCCATTCGATTCTGATTTCGACACTCTTTCTGTACCGACATGTTACGCACCTTCATCTTCCTGTTCATCCTTGCAACGCTCGCCGGCGGTTTGGCGGGCGGCTGCCGGTCTCCGCTGGATGCCGACACGCCCCGCAAGGAGACCCCACTGACACCAGCCCCGCGCGTAAAGC
>JANJTN010000106.1 GCA_024711065.1 bacterium | reverse complement strand
GAACAACAGTGTTGGTGCAACCGAACGCGGGTGATTCCAGACCGGTACATCATCGATCACGAGCGACTTGAGGTTCTCGACGTAGTCGGGATCGTTCACATCCGCATGCACGATCAGGTTCAACTTGTGCGTTGTGAACTTCGTGTCGGTCGGCGTCTGGAAGATCGTGTTGGGAATGAACTGCTCTTCCGGGATCACGTTGATCATGAACGGGTCGTGAAGCTGGTCGCCGTCGAAGCTGGCCGAGCAGGCATACTGCATCACGAAGATCGGCTTGTCGGCTTCCCACACACTATAGCCGTGGGTAAGGAACGTGGGGCCTTGCGACTGCGACAGATCGGCAAAATCGCCGGCATTGGCGAGGTAGCCGCCACCAGAGCCAAGAACTGCCTTAGACTGCTTGTCGTAGTATTTCAAGGTCCACCGTGTGTCCGGCTCTGAGGCGATCACGCGGAACACGTCTCCCCGCGCATTCGGGTTAGATCCCTGCCTGTTGTATTCCACCGTGACATACTTCTTGCCCCAGGTTTCCACTGGAGGTGTCATCTCTACCATGTGGTCACGGCCATTGCCGTTGATCAGCAGGTTCGGCATGGTGGTCCGCTGGTGGAACGAGATCACGCCTACAGGCACGTTGGAACGGATCTCTGTGCCGGTAAGGTCGAATTCACCGCGCGTGGTGCCATCGCCGACCACGCAGTAAATGTCGCCCTCTTCAAGCGACACCTGAAACTGGTCGCCGATGCGCTTGCCTCCGGAGGTCCGTGCACTTCCGGCACCGGTGCCCTTGAGGCGCACGTCCACGATCGTTCCACTCTGTTTCGAAACGATCACGAAGCCGCAAGCCCAGGGCTTGGCCTCGCGGAAATCGTAGTAGGTGGTAACGACGTGCTGTTTGCCCCAAGCCGCTGTCGGGATGGCCAGATAGCCGTCAGACGTGGTGACCTTGCCGTTGAGCACGTAGACGGAGATCGGCTTGTCGGCCTTGATCCGAATACCCTTCTGGACCACCTGCTCATACTGGCGGATCTCCCAGGTCCAGTTCGTTTCGCCGGTCAGATCGGACAGCGTCCGGATCTGATTGGCGGTGATCTTGTAGCGCCGCTCAACGCCACCCGCAGCATCCATCACGAAGGCCTCGGTATCGTAGGCCGACGCGATGTACACCTCAAGACTCGTAACCGGGAACGGGTTGATCTCGTTCGGTGGGATCGCGATCCAGAACTCCCGTCCTTGCGCACCGTTCACGCTCAGCATCTGTTCGGCCGTCGGAGCCTTTCGCTGGGCGTGTGACGTTGCCACACCGGCGGCAAGAAGAAGGACCATGCAGGCAGCACGGAATGCATAGCGAATCATCATGTAAAACCTCCAGACTTCAAATGTCCCGGTGATCGATCAGCCGCGTGTGGTTGAACCTGTGGTGATCACTCCACGGCGTGATGGATATTGTACTTCAGCCCCAAGGGGAATACACCCCTCCTGATAAGGCGGAATAATAACAAAGTTTCCCGGTTCCCCGGTAGTTCCTTAGGTGCGAAAAAAGTGCGTCCGCTCCTCCGGTCAACGAGGGCTCCGAGGCCGCTGTCCACCACGGAGGGCAGACATATCCACAGGAACCCCTGCCTGGAGCCACCGTTACACGTTCGTTGGGGGCCCCGGGATGTGACGGAAAGGGGCTTGTTGACCGCCGTATGGCAGATTCGGCACTGCTCCAAACCACCGCACTTCGTAGGTTTGTGGTTCTTGATTTTACACCTCTACAACGTCAGCTGAGCGCCATGGACGTCGCCACAAAACAGTCGCTGGACTTCAACACCACCACGTTCGGCAACGAACGGAAGGATCCTCAGGATCTGATCCCGATCGCCAACGAGATCCGCCGAGACATCATCCGCTCGCTGGTGCGAGCTGGTTCCGGTCATTCCGGCGGTCCGCTCGGGTCGGCCGATATCTTCGCTGCCCTGTACTTTGGCGGGGTGATGCGCTATAACCCGCAGGATATGCACTGGGACGGACGAGACCGGTTCGTGCTGTCGGCCGGACACATGGCGCCCGTGCTCTATGCCGCCCTGGCCAATGCTGGCTGCTTTCCCAAGGAGGAGCTCGGCACGCTGCGGAAGTACAACACGCGCCTGCAAGGCCACCCGGGCCGGGATATGCACCTGCCGGGCATCGAAACCTCGTCCGGCTCGCTGGGCCAGGGGATCTCGATCGCCGTGGGTATGGCCATGAGCGACAAGCTGGTGGATGGCTCTGATCGACGTGTTTTTACGCTCACCGGAGACGGCGAACTGCAAGAAGGCAGCGTCTGGGAAGCGGCCATGGCGGCCTCGCACTTCGGGCTGGACAACTTCTGCTGGATCATCGATAACAACGACTGCCAGATCGACGGACGCCTGCCGGACGTGATGAATGTGTACCCGATCGTGGACAAATGCGTGGCCTTTGGATTCGATACCATCGAAGTGGATGGGCATGACCCGGCAGACCTGATGCGGGGCTTTGATCACTTTCTCGGCAATCAAGCCCGTGGTACTGGCAAGCCAACGGCCATTGTCGCCAAAACCTATATGGGACATGGAGTTAGCTTCATGAATGACAAGTTCGAATGGCATGGCAAGCCCCCTTCCAAGGATCAGGCCGCTGAAGCCCTGAACGAACTGGCCATGATGCCGTAACCCCCACCTCCACCCTTACACTCCCCATCGAAATACGCAGATGAAGACCTACGAACTTCTTGGTGAAAAGCCGACACGTTTTGGATTTGGCGAAGGCCTTGTCGCACTAGGCGAACGGCACAGCAATGTGATCGTCCTGGGAGGCGATATCACGGGCTCCGTGCTCACGTCCATGTTCAAGGACAAGTTCCCGGACCGGTTCTTCTCGATCGGCATTGCCGAACAAAACGCTACCACCATCGCTGCCGGACTGGCCTTGTCCGGGAAGATCCCCTTCTTTGCCTCTTATGGCGCTTTCTGCGCGCTGCGCAACGCCGACCAGCTCCGGATCTCCGTAGCCTATAACGAAGCCAATGTGAAGATCGGCGGCGGCCACGCCGGCATCAGTGTTGGCCCCGACGGCGCTACCCACCAGGTGCTCGAAGAAGTGGCATTTCTGCGTACGCTGCCGAACATGACCATGCTGGTACCGGCCGATTTTGAGGAGGCAAAAAAAGCCACGATCGCCATGGGCGAAATGCATGGCCCGGCCTATATCCGCTTTGGCCGCTCACCGGTGCCGATGTTCACCACGCCGGACACGCCATTCGAGATCGGTAGGGCACTCGTGCTTCGCGAGGGTACCGATGTGGCGTTGATCGCCTGCGGGGCCATGGTCTGGGAATCGATGAAAGCTGCCGATGAACTTGCCAAGAAGGGCATTCAGGCCCGAGTGATCAATTCGCCGTCCATCAAGCCGTTTGACTTTGCCACCGTGACCGCTGCGGCCAGAGACTGCGGCGCGATCGTCACGGCCGAAGAGCATCAAGTGCATGGCGGTCTTGGCGGAGCCGTGGCTGAGTGTACGGCCAAGAATGCCCCGGTGCCGATCGAGTTCGTGGGTGTGAAGGACTCCTTTGGCGGTTCCGGAGAGCCCGAAGAGCTGATGGAGAAGTTTGGTCTGACGTGGAAAGAGATCTATGCGTCGGCCTTGGTGGCTATGGACCGTCGCGACAAAGGCTCGAGCTCCGTTCGTGCGATCAAGGACGTGCCGCAATACCAGTGAAGATCGACATCGATGATCCGATCCTCCTGCGGATCGCCGCCCTGGCGGAAGAGCAGGGGACCGAGATCCATGTGGTAGGGGGCTATGTCCGCGACGCCCTGATGGGGCGCCGCCGCACGGATATCGACATCACCGTGGTGGGCGATAGCTTGGCCTTTGCCGATCGCGTGGCTGCGTTGTTCCGATCCAAAGCTGTGATCTACGAGCGATTCCGTACGGCTCTGGTGCCGGTACAGGACCACCATCTGGAGTTCGTTGGCACGCGCCAAGAGCGGTATGAACCAGGTTCGCGCAACCCGATCGTGACCGAGGGGACGCTCGAAGACGACCTTCGTCGGCGAGACTTCACCGTGAACGCCATGGCGGCCTCGCTGCAGCCGGGTACGCTCGGGCAGGTCACGGACCTGTTTGAAGGTCAGGCCGACCTGCAGCGGCGACTGCTCCGCACACCGCTCGATCCGATCGTAACGATGAGCGACGATCCGCTTCGCATGATGCGGGCCGCTCGATTCGCCGCTCAACTCGAATTCGAGATCCACCATCAGACCCTGCAGGCCATGGTAGAGATGGCCGACCGCATCTCGATCATCTCTCAGGAACGGATCACCGACGAGTTCCTGAAGATCCTGGCTACCCGGCAACCATCGATCGGCCTGGCCATCCTGTACGAGACCGGACTGCTGGCGCACGTGTTTCCCGAGGTGGACCGGCTGGCCGGTGTAGACCTGGTGCAGGACGGTAGCCGCGAATACAAGCACAAGGATGTCTTTCGGCATACACTCAAGGTGGTCGACAACGTGGCCGAACAATCGGACAACCTCTGGCTGCGATTTGCTACGCTGATGCACGATGTGGCCAAGCCCCGTACCAAACGGTTCGTTGAGGGGCATGGGTGGACGTTTCATGGGCACGAAGAGATCGGCGCTCGCTGGCAGGAAAAGATCTTCCGCCGTATGAAACTGCCGCTGGATCAGTTGTCCTATGTGCAGACCCTTGTTCGCCTGCACCAGCGACCGATGCAGTTGGTCGACGATGGCGTCACAGACTCAGCCATTCGGCGCCTGGCGGTGCAGGCCGGCGACGCGATCAACGACCTTTTCACGCTCTGCCGCGCCGATGTGACCACACGCAATCCAAAGCGCGCTGAGCGTTATCTGCGCAACTACGACGTAGTGCAGTCCAAAGTGATCGACGTATTGGAGCGCGACCAACTTCGCGCATTCCAAAGCCCCGTTCGCGGTGAAGAGATCATGGAGATCACCGGCCTCGGCCCGTCACGAGAGGTCGGCTACATGAAGTGGATGATCGAAGAAGCCATCCTGGATGGAGTGATCCCGAACGACCACGACGCCGCGCGGACGTATCTGCTGCAGCATCTGGACGTCTGGAAGGTAGACGGCAAGACCGCTCATTTTGCACGACGAGGTTGAGATGAGTTTTGAAGGTGGCAATATCATTACGTACGGAGGGATCACGCCCACCATTCACGAAAGCGCGTTTGTGGCGCAGGGGGCCGTGATCCTGGGGGATGTAGAGATCGGCGAGGATGCCAGCGTGTGGTATAACTGCGTGCTGCGTGGTGATGTGCACGAGATCCGGATCGGCAAGCGGACGAACATCCAGGATCTTACGATGTGCCACACTACGTACAACAAGTACCCGCTGCACATCGGCGACAACGTGACCGTGGGTCACAAGGCCATGTTGCACGGCTGTACGATCGAAGAGGCTGCGTTGATCGGGATGAATGCTACGGTGCTGGACCGCGTGATCGTACGCCGGTATGCCATGGTCGCTGCCGGAGCGGTGGTCCGCGAAGGCTTCGAGGTCCCCGAAGGCACCCTGGTGGCAGGTGTGCCGGCCAAGGTCGTGCGAGAGCTCACGGAAGCTGAACGTCAGAAGCTCGACCAGAGCGCGCAGAACTACATTGACTATGTTGCCAGTTATCGATCCAACACCAACGTCCGCACAGAACGTCATGGCTAAGAAGAAGCAATCCCTGGGCTCGGCCCTGGTCATCATCCTGGCCTCGGCACTGATCTGCGTGCTGCTCACGGTAGCGGCCGCCATCGTGACCGGTGAACCTCTGTACTACGTTGCCGCAGCCTTGTTCGGCATTTCAGGTATCGCCGGCGTGTACGTGGTACGGAACCTGACACAGAAGATGGAACGGCAGTGAGTAGCGATCTGGTGCCGGCCTTAAGGGCCGATGTGCAGGTGTCGGTCCATCGGGAGGACAATGAGACCTTTCTGGTCTTGCACGACGTGATGGGGATCGCCGAAGGCCCGATCATGGTGCATGCCGACATGGTGGCCATTCTCGAGGCGTGCGATGGCAACACGTCGTGGTCAGAACTGGCGGTACTGCTCGGAGTTGAACCGGACGCATCAGAACTGCTTCAGCTCCGGGCGTTCATCGGTGAGCTCGACCGGCTGGGCTTCTTTGACACGCAGCATGCGGCCGAGCGGGAACAGCGCACCCTGCAGGAATGGGATGCCCAACGGACTCGGCCCGCCATCTGCGCCGGCAGCACCTACCCGTCCGAACCCGACGAGCTTCGCGCGTTTCTCAACGACCTGCTGTCCCATTCCCCATTGCCCATTGCCCATTCCCCGATCTCCCATTCCCCATTACCCATTCCCCATTCCCCATTACCCATTCCCCATTCGCCACCTACCGCCTTCCTGATCCCGCATATCGACTTCCGTGTTTCGCCGCAGGTCTATGCTCCTGCCTTCAATGCCCTGCGGGATACGGCGTCGGATCTCTTCGTCGTGATCGGCACGTCGCACTATTGGGCAGATGATCGCATCATCCTTACCGACAAGGACTTCGACACCCCTCTCGGTAGCGTTCGCACCGACCGGGCGCTGGTACAAGCGTTGCGGATAGCGCTTTCGGATCCCCATTCCCCATTGCCCATTGCCCATTCCCCGTTGTCCGACACCGACCTTGCGCACAAGCCCGAGCATTCCATCGAGCTGCATGCCGTCCTGCTCAAGCACGTGAAGGAGGAGAAGCCGTTCACGATGCTGCCGATCCTGGTGACCGGTTTCGGCGGAGAACACGACCCTGACGGCCGAGAAGAGATCGGTCGTATCGCCTCGGCCATCCGGGAGGTGGTCGCCGCGTCCGGTCGGAAGGCCATCTGGCTGATCAGTGGCGACCTGGCCCACATCGGGCAGCGATTTGGCGATCCGATGCCCGCTGCGGTGCTGCTGCCGTCGGTCCGTGAGGCCGATGCCGACCTGCTCCGACTCCTGGAACAGGGGGATGTAGGGGGCTATCATGCTGCCATCGAGGCCAACGACCAGGCTTTCCGGGTCTGCGGCCACGCACCAACGGTTCTGGCGCTCGATGCCCTTGGCCCGGTGCGGGGTACCATCCTGGCCTACGACGTCTGGGACGACCAGGAAACAGCCTCCGCCGTCACCTTTGCCACCATGGCATTTGGTGGAACGGTCGCTACACCATAAGTTTGCAAGCTCTGACAAACTCAATGTGACCGATGCCCCACTCGGGGCAAGGAAGTGATATGAACCAGAAGATCACGCGCTCCGTGCGCAAAGAAGACGTACAACAAGACTGGTGGGTGGTAGACGCTGCCGGCCAAACGGTAGGCCGTTTGGCAACACAGGTGGCCACTCTTCTTCGTGGCAAGCACAAGCCTTCGTTCACTCCGCACGTCGACTGTGGCGACTTCGTCATTGTGATCAATGCCGACAAGGTCAAGGTCGAAGGCAAGCGGGCCGAACAGAAGGAATACTTCCACTACACCGGATATCCGGGTGGTGGTCGGGTGCGCAGCTTCCAGCAGATGCTGGAGAATAAGCCGGAAGAGATCATCGAGCTGGCGGTTCGCGGCATGTTGCCCAAGAACCGACTGGGCCGCGTGATCAACGGCAAGCTGAAGGTGTACCGTGGATCGGAACATCCGCACGAAGCCCAGCAGCCGAAGGCATGGGAACTCAAGTACCCATCGAACAACTAAGACGCTAACGATATCTCTACGCCCCTATGAAGACCTATCAAGGAACCGGACGTCGGAAAACCAGCGTTGCTCAAGTGCGCCTGATGAGTGGCACGGGCAATGTGCTGATCAACCGTCGTTCACTGGAAGAGTACTTCCCGATCGAGACCTACCGTCGCGACGCTCTGCTGCCGCTGGAACTCACCAGCACGCGCGGACAATTCGACGTGAACATCACTGTTCGCGGTGGTGGCAAAGCCGGCCAGGCCGGCGCTGTTCGCCTCGGCGTGGCTCGAGCACTGGTGGAGTACAATGAAGAACTGCGCGGCGCCATGCGTCCTTCCGGCGTTCTTACGCGCGACCCACGCATGGTCGAGCGCAAGAAGTACGGTCAGAAGAAAGCACGGAAGCGCTTCCAGTTCTCGAAGCGATAATCGACAGAATACAACGCATGCACGGGAATTCGCCCGGAGGAGCCTCCCACGGAGGTCCGGGCGTTCGAACCGTGCAGAGGAACATCCATTACAACCTGAGGTTTACCTATGCCGGCAGTTACCGTTGAGGCACTGCTCGAGTCCGGAGCGCATTTCGGACACCTTACCCGCCGCTGGAATCCCAAGATGCGGAACTTCATTTTCATGGAGCGCAACGGGATCCACATCATTGATCTGCGGAAGACCCAACTCCTGGTCGATATCGCTCGTGAAGCAGCGTACGACGTTGCATCAAGCGGTCGTGGCGTGCTCTTCGTGGGCACCAAGAACCAGGCGCAGTCCGTGATGGAAGAGAAGGCCAAAGCCAGCGGTTCGAACTATGTGGTGGAGCGTTGGTTGGGCGGCATGCTCACCAACTTCTCCACGATCCGAAAGTCCATCAAGCGGCTGAATCAGATCGACAAGATGGAGATCGACGGTACGTTCGAAAAGATCACCAAAAAAGAACGCCTGATGCTCAGCCGCGAGCGCGAGCGCTTGCGCAAGGTGTTTGGCGGTATCGAAGAGATGACCCGTCTCCCGGGTATGCTCTTTGTGGTGGACACCAAGCGTGAGCACCTGGCCGTGAAAGAAGCCCGCATCCTTGGCATCCCTGTGATCGGCATCGTGGATACCAACTCGGACCCGGAAGAGGTCGACTTCCCGATCTGCGCCAACGACGACTCGATCCGCACGATCGAGCTGATCGCTGGTGTGATCGCCGACGCCGTTAACGACGGCCGCGAAGTCGCCAAGGCTCGGAATGCCGATATGGCTTCCGGTGCGCAAGCTGGCAAAGAAGGCGAAGGGGACGACACGAAGGTCCGCCGCCAGATCCGCCAGCGCCGCACGCGTAGCGAGCAGAACTAAGGAGCAGCGAGTAGCGAGTAGCGAGCCGCGTGTAGCGAGTAGCGAAATAGCAGATTAGCAGATTAGCAGATTAACAGATTAGCAGATCAACCATGAGCATTTCAGCATCAGACGTCAAGGCTCTCCGCGACAAGACCGGAGCGGGGATGGCCGATTGTAAAAAGGCCCTCGAAGAGGCCAACGGCAACATGGAAGAAGCCATCGAGTGGCTTCGTAAGCGCGGCGCAGCATCGGCTGCCAAGCGCGCCGATCGTGAAGCCAACGAAGGCATCGTGGTCGCCAAGACCTCGTCCGACGGAACGGTAGCGGCCATGGTGGAAGTGAACTGCGAAACGGACTTCGTGGCTCGTAACGAGGAGTTCGTAGCCTATGCCAACACCTTGTGCGACGCCCTGCTCGAGAACGACGTGAAGGATGCCGACGCTCTCTATGCTCTTACCTTCAATGGCAAGAACCTTGGTGAGTATCGCGACGAGATCCTTGCAAAATTCTCCGAACGCATCGGCCTGCGCCGACTCGAGCGTGTGACCACCACCGGCCACATCACGGACTACGTTCACGCCGGCTCGCGCCTCGGCGTGCTGGTGGAATTCACGGGTGCCAAGCCAAGCCCGGAAGCTCTGCCGCTGACGCGCGATGTGGCCATGCAGATCGCTGCCATGCAGCCGCAGTTCGTGAATCGCGACCAGGTGGATCAGACCACGCTCGACAAAGAGCTGGAGATCTACAAGCAGCAGGCGATCCAGGAAGGCAAGAAGGAAGACATCGCCCAGCGGATCGCTGAAGGCCGTCTCGGAAAGTTCTACGAGGAGTCGGTGCTGATCGAGCAGACCTTCGTGAAGGACCCCAAGAAGAAGGTCTCCGATGTGGTCGCAGAGATCGCCACCAAGTCCGGCGGCGACGTTCAGGTGGTGAATTTCCACCGATTCAATCTGGGCGAATCGAACTGATCCAAGGACGAACATGACGCCGATCTACCGCCGCATCGTCTTGAAGCTGAGCGGTGAAGCCCTGATGGGCTCACGCCAGTACGGCATCGATCTGTCGGTATTGAAAGCGTTCGCTGAAGACGTCAAGGAAGCTCACGACCTTGGTGTGCAGATCGGCATCGTGCTCGGCGGCGGGAATATCTTCCGCGGAGTGCAGGCCGCCGCTGCCGGCATCGACCAAGTGAGCGGCGATCACATGGGCATGTTGGCCACGGTGATCAATTGTATCGCGTTTCAAAATGCTCTGGAGTCGATCGGCGTGGCCGTTCGGCTCCAGACCGCTATTAGGATGGACCAGATCGCCGAATCCTTCGTTCGGCGGCGCGCCATCCGCCATATGGAAAAAGGTCGCGTGGTGAT
The DNA here is from genome assembly GCA_024711065.1 of bacterium. Lineage (GTDB taxonomy): Bacteria > Bacteroidota > Ignavibacteria > Kapaibacteriales > Kapaibacteriaceae > OLB6. Next base: position 5,323 of record JANJTN010000106.1, on the reverse strand, counting down.
CTTCGGTGCCGGTACCGGCAATCCGTTCTTTACCACCGATACCGCTGCGGTGCTGCGCGCCGTGGAGATCGACGCAGAGGCGGTTCTCAAAGGCACGCGGGTGGATGGGGTGTACGACAAGGACCCGGAAATACATGCCGACGCCGTGCGCTTTTCAGAGATCACGTTCAAGGAAGCTCTGCAAAGGGGCTTGCGTGTGATGGACCTGACCGCCCTAACGATGGCGCAAGAGAACAGCCGCCCCATTCAAGTCTTCGACATGAATCAGAAGGGTTCGCTCAAGCGCCTTCTGCTAGGTGAAGATGTTGCCACGCTCGTAAAGGAATGACCTATGCCAGTTGCAGACATTACCAAGAATGCCGACCAGTTGATGGTCAAGGCGGTTGAACACCTCAAAGGACAGTTGTCCAAGGTGCGGACGGGCCGGGCTTCGGCCTCGCTGCTCGAGAATATCAAGGTGGAGTACTACGGCGAGCCTACGCCGATCGCTCAGGTTGGTGGGATCTCTACCCCCGACGCTCGCTCGATCCTGATCCAGCCATGGGATGCGACCACGATCAGTGCGATCGAACGCTCCATTCTTGCGGCCAACATCGGGCTTACGCCGCAGAACGACGGACAGGTGATCCGCATCAATGTGCCGCCGCTCACGGAAGAGCGTCGCCTGGATATCGTGAAGCAGTGCAAGAAAATGGCCGAAGAAGCCAAACTGGCGGTTCGTAATGTTCGTCGCGATGCCAACGACGAACTCAAAGTAGCCGAGAAGAAGGAGCACTACTCCGAAGACGACCGTAAGCGGGGCGAAGATGAGGTGCAGAAGCATACCGATCGCCACGTGAAAGACATCGATGCGCTCCTTGCTGCCAAAGAGAAAGAGGTCATGGAAGAGTGATCCAACGTTTGAACATTTGAACGTTTGAGGGCTTGAATCAGGACAGACTACAGGAGAGAGGGATGAAAACAGTACTCGCGATCGTACTCGCGCTGGTCCTCGTGCTTCCGAGCGTGGCCACAGAGGTGGAGTTCTCCAAGCCCACTTCCTGGCAGGAAGCACTTGATGCCGCCAAGGCTCAGAACAAGTACCTTTTCCTGGACGCCTACACAGACTGGTGTGGTTGGTGCAAGGTGATGGATCAGAAGACGTTCACGGATGGCGACGTTGCAGGCCTCATGAACGACAAGTTCGTGAATGTGAAGATCGAAATGGAGACCGGCTTTGGCATCGACGTAGCCATGAAGTACCGGGTCTCCAGCTTCCCGCAATTCCTGGTCTTCACTCCGCAAGGCAAGCTTGTCTACCGGATGTATGGTTTCCGTCCGCCGGAAGACTTCTTGCCGGAACTCCGCAAGGCACTTGACCCGGCAACGCAGGAGTCCTATCTGGGCATCACCAGTACGTTCCCACTGGACGCCCCCGACTTTCTTCGGGGATTCTTTGGGAAGAGCAAGGAACGCATGGTGGCCGGGATCGACATTGAATCATGGCTGGATAAACAGGACGACCCCACCAACGAGGTGGCGTGGACCGTCATGAGCCGTTGCCCACTCAATGAAAAGTGGGAGAACTGGATCCTTCAGCACCAGACCGAACTGGGCACACTGTACGGCGCTGAGGCCGAGCAGAAGGTGTTTCGCATTGTGTACGGCAAGGTGCTCACCGCCATCAAGCAACAGGATCGTCCCGCGTTCGACGCCGCGCTGCAGATGTGGCCGGAAGACAGCGAAGAACGGGATCAGTTCGTATCGAGCATGGAGCTGCAGTACCTGTCTGGTGGACAGAACTGGAGGGGGCTGGTGGACGAGCTGCACAAACAGGTCGAAGCCGGTACGGTGGATGCCAGCGTGGTGAACGAACACTGCTGGAACCTGTACGAAAAGTGCGACGATCAGGCTGTCCTCACCGAGGCCGTACATCTCATGGGCCACGTGGTGGAAGGTCAGGGTTGGGCTGTGTGGGATACCTACGCTGCCCTTCAGTTCAAGACCGGCGACCTGGCTGCCGCTGAGGCCACAGCAACGAAGGCTATTGCCATGGGCAAAGCCGCCGGAGAGAACGTGAGCGACACCGAAGCGTTGCTGGCCAAGATCAAGGCGGCTCGCTAACGTATGCCGGCCGACGCCCGCATACGCACGGCCATCGTTCTCCTGTCCGGAGGGATGGACTCCTGCGTGTCACTGGCTCACGCCTACGATGATGGTTTTGTGCCGGCTGCGCTGCACGTGAACTACGGCCAGCGTACACAGGCCCGTGAGCTCCGGGCTTTCAACGATATCTGCGATCACTACGGCATTCTCCAGCGCCTCGTGGTTGATATCTCCCACCTTGCCCAGATCGGCGGTAGTTCTCTCACGGACGACACGCTAGAGATCTCCTCAAGCCCTCACACCTTCAAGCCCTCAGGCACGCCGCACCTCCCCAACACCTATGTGCCCTTTCGCAACGCCAACATCCTGGCCATCGCCACCAGTTGGGCCGAAGTGATCAACGCCGAAGCCATCTATATCGGTGCCGTCGAGGAGGATTCCAGCGGGTATCCGGACTGCACGGAAGACTTTTTCATGGCCTTTCAGCAGGTGATCGACACCGGCACAAAACCCGAGACGACCATTCGGTTGCATACACCGGTGATCCGCCATTCCAAGGCCCAGATCGTGACGGATGGCGTTAACCTGCAAGCACCATTGCACCTTACGTGGTCGTGCTATCGTCGCGAAGACGTTGCCTGCGGCACATGCGACTCCTGTCGCCTCCGTCTGCGTGGCTTTGCCAACGCCGGCGTACCAGACCCCATCCCGTACGTGTAAACCAGCAGGGTCGTACCCCGCTGCCAGGGTCTCATTCGAGTGGTCTCCAAGTGCTCGCGAGATACCACATTCCCTAGCCCCGTGCCATCGCTGCGAACGCGTCGTCACGCGCTGTATTTCGGAAAAAATACAGGTAGAATTTGGCTCAACTAGAACCCGTACGTGATTGTACGGCATTTGATTACGGCTATGTGTTTTTGGTCACTGACCACTCGTTTTACGTAGTGCCACGTAGCATAAAGGGATGGCCCATCAGATAAATTTCGAATCCCAAGGAGGATGGATTTGCCGGATAATCCGGTGAACGCTATTCCTCCATTGATTTAGACAGAGGGTGTATGAAAGGGTGGGTACTCCTTGCTGCAGCACTGTTGCTGGTGGCTGTAGCTCCTGCAACGTCCCAGATCCTTCCGTGGTCCGTGATCGGAAGTGGTGGAACCAACTTTGCTCAAGGGAACAACCGTGTGCTGTCGGCAACGGTCGGACAGGTCTTCATCGGCTCGGCAACGATCACCGATGGTAGCGACCTGCACCAGGGCTTCTGGCTTCCGCTGGATGGGACGGTAAGTGTTGATGAAGGGGGCTCCGATCTGAGCGGAGACGTGACCAACTATCCGAACCCCTTTACCAGCACCACGACGATCCGCTTCAATCTTCCGGTCGACGGCGACGTGACCGTCCGGGTCTTCGACCTGGTTGGCAACCTCGTGCGCACCCTGGCCACCACCGTAAGCATGGCTGGTGATCAGGAGATCGTGTTCGACGGTGTTGGCGACACCGGTGCTCCGCTGGCGAACGGTACCTACCTCTATGAGGTATCGGTGACCACTCCGACCGGCGAACGGATCCACCGTATTCAACGTATGTCGATCGTGCGCTAAGCACCACCGACATCTTCCGCTCTGAGTAGTAGTAGAAACTAGATGTACTTGTTTAAGCTGTTTCAGGAATCAATCATGAACCGCTTGCTTCGATTTGGTTCACTCGCGTTGGTCGCTTGCGGGATCCTGCTGGGATCAATGACCCTCAGCGCTCAGAACATTGAGCGGAGGATCTCCTATCAGGGCCTGCTAACCCAACCGAATGGAACCCCGATCGCGGACGGACCTTATACCTTGGTCATCCGCTTCTGGGACGACCCGACCGGTGGCAACCTTGTCTACGAAGAGCAGCAGAACGTGGAGGTCACCAAAGGCCTCTTCAATCTGTTGATCGGATCCGACAAGCCCCTTGCCGGTGTCGACTTCAACCAGCAACTCTGGTTGGAAACGGCCATTGCTTCGCAGACGGCCTTTCTGCCGCGTACGCGCTTGGCAGTTGTGCCGTATGCGATCAAGGCCGAGAATGCCGTCGTGGCCGACTCGATCAGTTCGGACTTCGATGGCTTCGTCCGCTCTCTGAACGGTGGCCAGGGCGACCTGACCATCAAAGGCGAGGATGGGATCTCGGTGTCGCGTAGTGGCGACACGATCACGATCAAAGGCACGCTGATCAGCGGCGGTGGCATCGAGACGATCACGTCGCAAGACGGTACGATCGACGTTGCCAACCCACAGGGTCCGATCACGGATGTGAGCCTGGCCGACGGTGCCGTAACGGACAACAAGATCGCCGATGGCGCCGTGACCAATCCGAAACTGGCCAACGACGCTGTGGGTACCACGAAGCTGCAAGACGCTTCGGTGACCGCGCAGAAGATCGCACCGGGTGTGATCCCCACCACACTGCCGCCAAGTGGACCGGCAGGGGGCGACCTCACGGGTACGTATCCGAACCCGCTGATCCGCCAGAATGCTGTGACCACAGACAAGATCGCTGATGGCGAGGTTCGCACCGCCGACATTGCCAACGGCAACGTGGTGGAATCCAAGATCGGCGACGGTGCCGTCTCGACGCAAAAGATCCAGATCGGTGCCGTTACCAACGACCGCATCGCCAACAACGCCGTTACGACCGCCAAGATCCTTGATGAGAACGTGACCTCGGCCAAGCTGAGCAAGACCGGCGTTACGCCAGGTCTGTACGGCTCCAGCCTGCTGGTTCCGCGTATCGAGGTGGACGACCGTGGTCGCATCACGCAGATCACGCAGGTCTCCATCCCGGATATCCCGTTCACGGGTCCGGCCAGCGGCGACCTGACCGGTACTTATCCGGCTCCGCTGATCCGTCAAGGCGCGGTAACCAACGACAAGATCGCCGATGGTGCTGTGACCAGCGGCAAGATCGCCGACAACTCGATCAACTCGGCCAAGATCGTCGACGGCTCGGTAACCGCTGCTGACATCGCCCCGGGCGTGATCCCGACCACGCTTCCGCCGAGCGGTCCTGCCGGCGGCATCCTGGCAGGAACCTATCCGAATCCAAGCCTTCGCCAGACCGAAGGCACACAGGTCCTGAACGCCATCAACAACCCCGCCACCAGCGGCACGCTGAACGACAACCGCCTGAACACCACGGGTGTGACGGCCGGTACGTACGGCAGCCTGACGCAGATCCCGATCGTGACGGTGGACGTGTA
>JANJTN010000092.1 GCA_024711065.1 bacterium | reverse complement strand
GGGGGAATGGGCATTGGGGAATGGGGAATGGGCATTTTGTGAGCGTCGTATTTTTGTGGCTTCGTTCCATATCTCATCCGATGTGCGGTTATGCTGTTGCGTTCTCAGTTGTGGCTACCGATCCCTGCTCTCTGCCTCGCTCTGTGGGCAGCCCCTTTCATGATCCCGGCTGCATCTGCCCAGACGGATGCGCAGGCGGCTGGCAGTTCGCGCTTTGAGCAGAAGCGTGCTGAGGCCTTTGCAGCATTTCAGGAGGGGAAGGTCGACGCGGCGGTGAGCCTGTCGAAGGAAGCCATGAAGATCGCCGAGGACTTCGCTGGTCCGGACTCGTGGCCTGTGGCGGTGATGTGGAACGATCTGGGGTCGATGTATCAAGCGGGTGGACGTCTTGCTGAAGCCCGGGACTGCTTTGAGCGCGCTCTGCCGATCATGGAACAGGTGAAGGGCGAGCGTTCACCAGAAACGGCAGACCTTCTCGGGGCGATCGCAGAAGTGTACCGGCGGCAATCCGATATCAAGAATGCACTGGCGTATTTCCAGGAAGCTCTCGAGATCGCAACGGACGCGGGATCGGACACTTCGGCCGGCATGGCTTACACCCGTGGCAACTATGGGCTGGCGCTCGACGCGTCGGGCGACCATGCCGAGGCAGCACGGCAGCTCGAGCTTGCGCTGTCTGCCATGGTCACAGCCCTTGGCGAGGGGCATGCCGACCTGAATCTGGTCCGCAGCAACCTGGGGTTGATCTACCTGAACGCGGGCCAGGTGGATACCGCCGAGGCGATCTTTCGCACTGTGATCACCGAGACCGAGGCATCTCTGGGTCCCGACCACGAAACGCTGGTCTACCCGCTGATGAACCTGGCCGTGATCGACGCCGGACGCCAGGACTGGACCTCGGGTATTGCCCGAACGGAGCGCGCCATTCGCATTGCCGAAGCATCGTGGGGTAGCAACGACCCACGCCTGGTGAACTTCCTGCTCACCTACGCGAACCTGCTCCAGAGCGCCGACCGGCTCGATGACTCCATCGCCGCTCAGCAGCGCGCAAGTGCCCTCAAAAAGAGCATCGGGCAGTAACGGGCTGCAACCCGGGTCTGTGAGTTGGTCGTTGTGGTTCGCGGACCGTTGTACAGGATCACTGCATAACGAGTAGGGAGGTCGCGTTGCCCACCCACACCACATAGCATCCTGCCGGGAGGTGCTGCAGGTCGAGCGTAGCGGAGTTCGTGCTGCGATTCGTATGGGTCCACACCATGCGGCCCGTGAGATCGGTGATGTACACCGCTGAGATCGGATCGCGTGCGTTCTCGATGGTCACGAAGCCGTTCGTAGGGTTGGGCCAGAGACGAAGACGCTCGGGCAGAGCAGGGGAGTCGGTAACAGAGGTCAGCACCAGCTCCCGGCGGAACGTGCCCTTGGGTGCGCCGCTCAGTGCGACAAAGTGCAGGTAGACGTTCTGTCCTACCGGACGGATCATGCCGCGAGCGGCACCGTGCGAAGATGGCCATGCTTGGGCGTCAACGGCTGTCCACGACTGATTCACATACTGATACACGTTGGTCGTACCGCCGAACGGCGTGGCTACTACACAGAGGTGCTGGTCCGGATCGCTCTGCAGATCCTGGATCGTGGAGACCAGACCGGCAAACTCCGGCAGGCCGGGGATCAGAACCCAGGCTGTGCCGGTCCACTTCCAAGCGCCTCTCACGGTACCGCCAATGATCGCTCCCTGATGAAAACGGACCGATCCGATGCCGATCCCACCCTCCGTGGCCGGCATCAGCGTCCAGGTGGTGCCGCCATCAGTGGACATTGCCGCGGCACTCAGTCCGGCGATCACCCAGTTCTGTCCGCGCACGTCGGCATCAATGATGTAGCCACACTCCGTAGGTGTGGTCACTTCACGGAACTGCACCCCCTGGCGGGCATACATCAGATTGCGGTTGGTGCTCAACACGATCTGATCTCCATCCACGATCACCTGGGTGAGTGCTCCTCCGTCGATCTGTACGCCATCCACCAACTGGAAGGACATGCCGTTGCCGGTTGACCGATACAGACCATAGGTCCATGGCGAAGGCGCAGGCCCTACCGCCAGCAGATCGGCCCCCTGAAACTCCAGGTCGTTGATACTACCAATCCCCGCCTTCGCCGGTTCGGTGAACGTTTGACCGCCATCAACCGAGATCGCCAGCTTGTCGCGGTCATACAGCGCAACCGTACCCGCAGCCGACACGGCCATCTTGGTGGTCACGCCATAACTGAAGGTCGAGAGGTCTGTCCACTGAGCGGACACATGGAAGGGGGCTCCACAGAAGACCACAGCAAGCAATGACCACAGCATCGATACAGGAGTACGCGTCTTCATTACTGCACGATCATAAAGGGTTTTGAAAAAGTCTGTCGGGTAGGAGTGGTGGCCACCAGCACATAGGCACCAGAAGCAAGTTCTGTCGTCGGGAGCGCATAGTGCGCACTGCCCACAACAGTGCGATCTGTACCGAACGTGTGCGTCGCACCGGTGGTCGCACCGACGATCGAAAAGGTCACGGACTCTCCGACGTTGCTACTCAGAACTACCATCAATTCGTCACCGAGGCCTGACTGCCACACGCGAAGATCCAGACCCGCTGCAGCGCGGTCTTCGTTCACACTCACCGGCTCCAGCGTGGTGTTGGCTACGGCCCAGTCGCTGAAGCTGGAGATCCCGCGGACGATGAGCACGCGGTTGTCGGCATCGACCTCCGTGGGCAGTGCGGTCCACGGTGAAGTGCCTTCTCGGCGAATGATACCCGGCGAGCCCCCTTCCACACCATCGAGCTCGGGGAGGTAGTCGAAAGAGATGCTCGTGGTGAATGGCATGGACTGACCGTTGAGCATGATGTTCCAGGCACGGTACGAGGTTGCCGAGCTGATCGAGCCGTCGACCGATGCAAAGCTGCCTGCCGGGCCCCACGTAGAGACCGTAAGCGTTGCCCCGGGGTCGAATCCGCTGGCATCGGCGAACTCCAGGTCGAGCTCATCGAACGAGATCTTCTTGCCATTCTCGGCAGGCTGGGTCTCCTCGCCATACGACTGGGGCTGCATCACGTCGTTCATCTTGCCGCCACCGGACGATTCCCCGAGTGTGGGGTTGCCCCGGACCACATCATGATGCGCCTGCAGCGGTGTGCTGATGCCGGGCTTGCCCCAACTCTCCAGCAGCGCCTTGGTGTACTCACTTCGCCCAACCGTGTCCTGTCCACCGCCGGGTTTGTCTACCACTTGAATGTCGGACTTGGACACACTGTCGGCATGGCTCGACGCCAGGATGATCACATTCTTTCCCTCCAATTCCAGGGCCTCTGTGCGCTGTCGGATGGCATCACCGGCATAACAGCAGTCGAACACGAACACATAGTCCTGGGCTCCAACAGTGGCGACCAGGTCCATGGCAGCGTAGATCGGCGTACCGGGATACGCACCATCGCGCAGGAACAGACATGTGTACTTGTCTTGATCGGCAGCTTTAAAACCATGACCGGAGTAGTACACAAACAGACGCGAACAGCCCTTGTCTTTGAGCGCCTGCGCGGCACTGTCGATAGACTGTTCGCTGGGATCGTACAGCACCACCACGTTCTTTGGGTCTACACGCATACCGCCGGCTTCGGTGGTGATCTCCTTGTACACAGAATCCACGTCCGGACGGAACACCAGGCGATGATCGTCGAACGTTCGGCTGGGGTGCTTGCGTCCGGCGATCAGAATGGCGCACGTCGTGGTGGGTGGATCCGACCCAATAGGCGTGCTTACGATCGGATCATCGTCTTCCTGCGTTACCAGTGATGGCTCGTGATAGGGCACCCAGGTGATGCCTGGAGCTAGCGAGGCTTCAGTGCCGTTCACAACCGTCCAGCTCGCGCCAACTTCAACCGTTGGCTTGGCGTTGGGATCGGTCGCACTCACGGCCACAAAGCCGGCAGGGTGACCCATCTTCTGGAAGGGGGCCAGGTCGAATGTGAACAGGTAGCCGTGAGACGTCATCGTATAGATGTCGGTGCGATCCGCCATGCGGACCGTTGTTCCGGGCGGCAGCGGCATGCTCGAATGCCAGATCAGGTCGTACTCCGGCATGGACGTGCCCTTGTACTGGCGAGCGATCTCGGAGAACGACGTGCCGAAGGTGGCCAGAGCATCGTTGAGTCCGACGCGGTACTCCGCAGAGAACTGGTACGCTGTAGAGTTGTTCGTCTCGTCGATATCGCTGCCGTCGGTGGTGAATGAGGCTTCCAGTTGATACGCCCCGGAGCGTTCGATACTGAACGGGAGGGACATGCGATAGGTGAGGTCGGACTGCTTTTCGACCTTCTCGATCTCGTCCGTCTGATCATAGACCAGATCCGTGCCGTACCGGATCTTCACATTCAGGGTCAGCCCCGTAACATCGAAGCCCAGCGGGTTCTTCAGTTCGAACTCAACCGGGGTCTCTTCGCCGACGTACTCGGTGAGGCCTGGCGACAAGATCAAGCCAAATCGGACATCTCCGGCGTAGGTGGTCAGATTGCTTGTGAGACAGCCAAGCAACACCAGGATGAACAGACGCTTCATCGTTCCCTCCAATGATGGCGTAAAAAACAAGAACCTACAAAGAACGAGGAGGGACCGCAAGACGTAGGAGAACGTAGAATTCAGCGCACCACAAGCGTACACGGTCGCGTACTGCCATCGAGAGCCGTGATCGTGAGTGGGTACGAGCCTGGATCCAGATCTGAAGGATTGAAGATCCACAGCGACCAGTCTACGACCGTGCCGTGCTGTACGATCTCGTCATTGGTGAGCGCGCACTGCAGACGCTCACGGCCCTTGCTGATGGCCCAGTCTGGCACAACGCGATCGAACGTTGGCCTCCCACGGTCGTCCAGGTCCGCATAGTCCGATCGAAACTGGATCCGCACCACTGAGGAGTCGCCGCGCACCACCGTAACCGTGTTCGAGGCGGCACCGGGCTTGAACAGGTGGTGCGTCACCAAAGCCCCTTGCACATAGGGGCGCATGGATACCAGCGCATTCCACTTCCGCTGCCGGGCGATCACATTCGATCCGAACGGTGCTTCGTTGCCAACGGTATAGGTCAGCGAAACGCCTGCCCTCTGGTCGGCACGCAACGGAGGCCGCTCGGCAAGCTGTCCCAGCGAGGAGGCGATATGCATGCCCATGTTCGGACCCCAGTACATGCTGGCGCCTTCGTAGGCCTGCTCGGCGTACTCGCAGGGTGTGGTCATGTAGGACACGTAATCATCCGCCAGGCCGCAGAACAGATACGTTCCGCTCTCACCGAACCGGGTCTGCACGCTATCCACGATGCGTCGTCCCAGCGTAAGCGAGGGCTCTCCAGGGCAACCGATGAACGTGAAGGTGCCGATGCGATGGATGCTTACGGACGTCTCTTCGAGTGGCGAGGTCTGAATGGCGTTGGCCACAAGGTTGCCCACCTCGCCGTTGATGCCGTAGTCCAGAATGGAGTCGATGGCAAACGCAGCAGCGTCCAGCTTTGGCCCCTGCCCATCGATGCAGCCGGTCTCGTCGCGCACGCCATCGCGCATACCCATGAAATAGAACTCGGTCAATCCATCTGTTGCTCCACCAAGCAGGGCAACGCCGGCAAGGGCCGAGGAGGCCGTGGAGGAGACAGCGCCCTGCGGCGTACAATAGCAGTCGGCATCCACCGGGTTCACGGGCACCGGCTGTGCAGCTAGGGAAACGTTCTGGAAGTAATGCTCGATCGGTCCGTCGATCCGGGTCAGATCCGACGCCAGGATCTGCCGCATCGTTGCAGCGATCGATCTCGACATGGCTTGCGCTTTCGACAGTCCGTGCACGTTCACGTGCTTTGGCGCTTGATCGCCATCAGCCCCATTCACGAATCCGAAGATCAGCCGAGGGCGGCCGGCGGAGTCGAGCTCGGACACTTGATCTCGAGCCATGCCGAAGATGTCCGACGAATAGATCTCGCCTGTCTCGCCGATGGCGGTGGGGTGTATGCTCATGTGCGCCAGCGCGCCGATCGTAGCCGATCCCTCTCGCACCACCAACAGCGCCACGGTCGAGTCGCTCATGCTGGTACGCTCTTCCCGCGGGTTGCGCAGAAAGGCTGGGATACTGCGATTGGTCACCACGTCGGCCACACTGGCACTGCCAAAGTGCAGCGTTCTCGGGGTCTGCCTGGGCTGCTGCAGATCGTTCACCGAGGCTAGCACGGCCTGTGCCACGCGATGCGTGAGGAAGTGAAACAGCGGCGGATTGAACGCAAAGCCCAGGGATCCCAATGCATAGGCTTTATCGGGTACATATCCTGCGGGACCGTGATGCGTGTGGATGGACGTCATCAAAATGTCCTCTTCACCCAGCCACGGCGCGCCGGCTTCCTGCACCATCTGCACCACACGTCGCTTGAAGCCTTGCGGCATTCCCCACAGATCTGTTGCCACCACGATCAGGGCTGTGCCGGCCGTGTCTTGCAGCGCTAGAGACGTGCAATACAAGCGATTGAACATCCCGCGTGAGAAGCGTCCGGCAATCGCATAGCCCATCATCGGATACCCTGGCGGCGGCGTGAGGTCCGTCTGAGCCAACCCGATCCGAATCTGCCCCGTAGGATTCGGAGGGTAGGGGGCTGGTACGCTGGTCTGAACCGTGATCTTGGGCGTGCAGCTATGCAGCAGCACCCAGAGCAGAAAGGCTCCTGTCGCATACATGCTGTATCGAACAACATTCGGCATCATGTTCCCTCCATCGGTGAATCAGCGTGTTGCCTCCAGCCAGTACGTGGTTACCGTGCCTTTGCCTCTTACACTTGCCTCGCCACGCTCGGTGAGCTGCTGTTGCTGTTGGTCAGTAGAACTCAGCCTCCAGCGCCTCTGCCATGCACCGCTCCCTACCCACGTTTTCGGCAAGTTAGGTGGAAGGGGGCTTGCCAGATCCACCATGGCCGATCCGTGTGTACATTCGCTGCAACAGGGGGGGGGAGGTACGGAGGGATCATGGACCGAACCGAACGCTTGCGGCAACGTGCCGCAGGGATGGCGGCGTGGATCAGTGGAGTGCTGATGGCACTGGGCGCTACCACGGCCACTGCGCAATGGACCAGGCACGAGCTTCCGCAGCTCGAGAACACCGAATTCACGGTGATGACCCTGCACGACGGATACGTGTATGGAGGAACGTCCGGAGGCAGAGTGTTCCGCACGCCTGCCGGTCAGGCGGAGTTCGAAGAGTGGGGACAGGGACTCAATACGAGTTCGGTCAGCCTGCTGCACGTGGTTGGCTCAGTGATGTATGCCGCTACGGACGATGGACTCTACTACCGAAACATCAGTGCGCCTGCATGGCAGTGGATCGACCGATCCGATACCCTGCAAAGTATCCGCGGCATGGCCAGTATCGGCGACACCCTCATTCTGGCAGCGTTCGGGCGCAACATCTACCTGCTGACCGGTCCTTCCGAGCCGTTGATCTATGTGAATGTGCCGGACTCGTTGCGTCCACTCAAGGATGTGGACGTCCACGATCACATCATCTACCTTGCCACAGAGGTCGGCCTCTGGCGCAGCACGGACCGACTGGCCACACTCCAGGAGATCGAGATCGACACCGGTGTGACGGAAGCCGGTATGGTGTACCTGACGGCGGATGGCTCGATCCTGACACACGTGTATACCCGTGTCGGCAAGGACTACAATCTGATCCATATCCCCGGGGCCGAGAAGTTCAACCAACTACCCATCTTACAACAACGGGTGCTCCGCCATCGGGCCATCGACGACCGGTTCGGCACCATCGTGATCGCTGATGGCGAAGACGTGTATCGAAGTATCGATCGTGGGCTGTACTGGGAGCGCCTGGATGCCGGCTTCGAGATGGAAGATCTGGACCTGAGCGTGGTGTGTATCGGGCACGGCTTGGTCTTTGCATCGGCACGTCCCAACGAGGTATGGACGAGGCCCGAGTCGCACCTCATCGTCAACGTATCCAACGCTCCACCAAGCCCCTTGCCCTATGACGTCCGCTGGCAAGGGACCACGCTGCAGATCACCGTGCAAGGGGCTGAACACACGTCGCCCACAGCGCTCGTGTACGATGTTGGCGGCCGGTTACTCCGACAGGTCGAGCTGGTGTCTGGAGTGAACGCTGTTCTTGATGTACCGTTCCCCAGTTTCGTTCAGGTGATGCCATGACGCATCGAATACTTCTGATTGGTGTGCTGTTGGCGGCGGTTACCCTACAGGCATCGGCACAGTGGAGGACGTTTGAAGGTCCACGCAACGGCACCGTAAAGATCCTGTGCATGCTTCAGGACGGACGACGTGTGCTTTGCGGATCCGAAACGGATGGACTCTGGGAGCTGGATCCGGCAACGTTGCAGTGGGCGCTCGTGGGAAGGGGCTTCCCAACCGCTGGAACGTCGGTCGTCGCGATCGCCGTCACCTCCGAAGGCATCGTTGCCGGCACATCCGACGAACTCTATGTTCTGCCGCGAGGATCCGATTCGTGGCGGATCGGTACCGACTGGGATGCACGGTGGGAGACCGATGATCTGACGGTGCTCAGCCGTCGGATCCTGATCGCCGTTTCCAACGGCTATGGGCTGGTTCGTGCCCAAGCCGCTACCGGACCTTGGGAACTGTTACCGGAGGACCGAGCCATGACCACGCAGATCTATGGCATCGAGTCCATGGGCACGCGGTTGTTTGCGGCCTCGGCCACCGGTCTGTACGCCAGTGATGATGGCGGCGAACGGTGGGAGCGGCTCAAGGTGGACGGACGGTACGTGGCCGCCCACTCGATCGCGCGGGCAGGGGACAGTGTGTTGCTGGCGCAATTCGGTCCCTCGGATGTCGAGAGCTCCACCCTGATGCGATCGACCGATGCCGGTCGGACATGGGAAGCGTCCATCCTGGATCTCGACCGTCGCACATCCAAATGGCTGATCGCGCATCGCGATGAAACGATCATGATGGCTGCCGAAGACCGATCGATCTATCGAAGCATGAATGGTGGCGAGCACTTTGAAGGGATCGCTGCCGGGTTGCGTCCGGGGCTCTTTGATGACGCTGATCCCACGGCGGTCTGTATCGCCGGTGATCGCGTGTTCATGGCTTTCAGGAACGGCGAGTTATGGTGGCGCAATACCAACGAGTTGATCGTTGGTGTGTCGGAACAAGCCCCCTTACAACAGAAGGTACAGATCATTCGGCGGATCCATTCGATCGATGTGATCGCACCTGCGGAGAGTGGCGCACAGGCCGCGGATCTCTACGATGTGTCGGGGCGATTCCTACGAACAGAGCCTCTACGTCCGGGTTGCACGACCATTGCGGCCGATCCGTGGCTCCTGATACACGTGCGGTAACGGCTACTCCCGAAACGTTTGCCGGTTACACACCTTCCAGCCAGTAGGTGGTTACCGTGCCTTTGCCCTTGATCTCGATGGCTCCTCTAGGGGCTAGGGCATAGGGGCGAAGGGCGAAGGGCGAAGGGCTACTCTGCAGTGCGTTCACTCTAGGCTCGCTGCTGGTTGCGCAACCCCATTTGGACACTTGGTGAAACTGC
>JANJTN010000013.1 GCA_024711065.1 bacterium | reverse complement strand
GGCGAAGCCGAGGATCTCGACCACGATCTGGAGTCCGATGCCGGTGCCGACCCCAAGGATGCGGCGCATCGCCTGGCGGAAGGCGGCGGGGTCCACACGGTCATGAATGTGGGCGCGCAGATCGGCGAAGAACGACGATCGGCGATAGACCACCCAGGCAAGGACCACCGACGAGCCGCGGGCCAGGAAGGTGGCCAGACCGGCACCTTCGGCACCCATCTCCGGTGCGCCGAGGTGACCGTATATGAAGACCCAGTTCAAGCCAACGTTCAGCACGTTGGTGGCCACGTTGATGATCATGGCCGCCCGGGTGTTGCTCAGGGCTTCGGCCGACTGCTTGAACGCGCCGAACCAGATGCGGAACAACGCCGAAGCGGCGATCCAGCGGAAGTAGGGAACGGCCTGCGCCGTTACGTCGGCCGGTGATCCGAGCAGGTGGAACCATGGACTGAACGCCAACAGCCCGGCCACCATCACGGCTGTGATCAGGGTGGACACCAGCGCGCCCGCCCGCACGTACCGAGCCGCGTCGGCCATGTTGCGCCGGCCCACCGCCTCGCCGGCCAGGGGCGTGATGGCGGCGGAAAAGCCCACGGCAAAGAGCAGGAAGATGATGGCAGCCGACGTGGCCAGCGTGACCCCGGCCAGGGCCGATGCGCCCAGGTGACCGACCATGATACTGTCTGCCGTATGCACCAGCATGTCGCTCACCTGGGAGGTGGCAACCGGGACCATCAGGGTCAGGGTGCGGGTCACGTGCTGGCGAAGGCGCATTTCTGCAATATCGCCCTTCATGCCGTCCGGCGCTTTCGTAACTTCGCCCCTGAACGCACTCCTGACCACCCCAACTGCTTCGGAATTCATGGCCCGGTTCGGACTCTTTTCGAACGACGTCGGTATCGACCTTGGTACCGCGAACACGCTGATCTGGCAACGCGGTAAAGGCATCGTCCTCAACGAGCCTTCCATCGTGTCGTTCGATCGAAGCACCAAAGCGATCATCGCCATCGGCCACGAGGCACAGGAGATGGTCGGCAAGACCCACCGCGATATCAAGACCATTCGTCCGCTCAAGGACGGGGTGATCGCCGATTTCGAGATCGCCGAAGGGATGCTGCGCGCCTTCATCCGCAAGATGTCGGCCACCTGGCAGCCGGCCCGTCGGATGGTGATCTGCGTTCCGTCCGGCATCACCGAGGTGGAGAAGCGCGCCGTGCGCGATTCTGCCGAGCATGCCGGTGCCAAGGAAGTGCACTTGATCGCCGAACCGATGGCCGCCGCGATCGGTGTGGGACTGGACGTTCACGAAGCCATGGGCAACATGGTGGTCGATATCGGTGGTGGTACCACGGAGATCGCCGTGATCGCTCTGTCGGGCATTGTTTCGGACGAGTCCATTCGGATCGCCGGAGACGAGCTCACCACGGCCATCGTGAACTGGTTCAAGCGCCACCACAACATTCTGATCGGCGATCGCACGGCCGAGATCATCAAGGTGAATGTGGGTTCGGCCTGGCCGCTCGAAGAAGAACTCGAGATCGAGGTCAAAGGACGCGACATGGTCACGGGCATCCCGAAGTCGATCATCGTGAGCAGCGAAGAGATCCGTGAGGCACTCAACGAGAACGTGACCGTGATCGTGGAGGCCGTGCTCAATCTGCTGGAAAAGACGCCACCGGAATTGTCGGCCGATATTTATGACCGCGGCATCGTGCTCACCGGCGGGGGAGCCTTGCTCAAGGGGCTGGACGAGCGGCTGCGCCGCGAGACGTCACTACCGGTGCACGTGGCGGACGATCCGCTTACCGCCGTTGTTCGCGGCACCGGTAAGGTGCTCGAAGATCTCACTGCCTACTCATCGGTTCTGCTTAAGTCCAAGCGCTACTGATGCGCCGGTTCATCGAATTCGTTGTTCGGTACAAGAACTACATCACGCTCACAACGCTGGTGGTGATGTCGTTTGCCCTGATGAGTTTCGGTGAACTATCTCGGTTAGGGGGCTTTCGTGCCGTGATCGTGGGTTCGATCGGCTGGGTGCAATCAGCCTTTGCATGGGTGCCCAATCCCGTGGCCCTGAAGTCCGAGAACGCATCGTTGCGCGAACTCAATCTGCAGCTGTCCATCGAGTCGGCACGCTTCCGGCAAGCCATGGTCGAGAACGGACGTCTGCGCAAGATGCTGCAGCTGCCACAGCATACCGAGATGCCGCTGATCGCTACGGACGTGATCGGCAAGACCACTACGGAGCTCCGGAATTTTGCGACCATCAATCGCGGTACCGAGGGCGGGATCGTGGAAGGCATGGCCTGCATCACGGATGCCGGCTTGGTGGGCATGATCGTTGGGACATCGCCGAAGTATGGCGTGATCCGCCTGCTGCACAACCGCGATACGCGCATCGCCGCTCGGGTGTATCGCTCGAATGTGGACGGCATCATCCAGTGGGAAGGGGAGGAGCAGATCTCCTTGAAGGACGTTCCCCGTACGGCCGATGTGAAGGTAGGAGACCTGGTGCTGACATCGCGTTTTTCATCGCGGTTTCCGTCCAACATTGTGATCGGCTACGTAACGTCGGTAACCGATGAGGAGAACTCGCTGTTTCGCAAGATCCTCGTGGAACCCGCCGTGGACTTTTCGTCGCTGTCCCAGGTGTTCGTGATCGACTGGCTTCCGGACCCGGAGCGGATCGCCCTGGAAGACAGCCTGATGCGCCGACCATCAACGGAGCGGAGGCGCTAGATGGCATCGATCTTCTCCGCCGATCTCTTTGCCAAACCGGCCATGCGCTACATCGCCTATGCGGTGATGGCCATGCTGCTCAGCGTGGTGCACGTGGTGATGTTGAAGTACGTGGCCGTGCAGAGCGTAACGCCGGACCTGCTGCTGATCCTGGTGATCTGGGCAGCCCTGGCCGAAGGGCAGTTCATTGGAACACTCGTTGGGTTCGGTGCCGGTCTGCTCTATGATGTAGCGTCGGGCGACGTGCTCGGTTCCAACGCCTTGGCCAAGACCGTAGCCGGCTTTGTGGCGGGCTACTTCTTCAAGGAGAACATGGCGCTGGTCACGATCGGCAGTGCTCGTTTTCTGCTGATCGTAACGCTCTGTGCCTTTGTGCACAATCTGCTGTACTTCTTCTTCTACGTCCAGCCGATGGAAGTCTCCTTCTGGAGCTTCTTCCTGATCTATGGCGTAGCAACCACGCTCTACACCTCCGTGGCCGCCGTGTTCCCCATGCTCTACGTCAACCGCCAGAAGGATTGGTAAGGGGCTACTTCTTTGGTGAGCACTGTTTGAAGATACCTTCGGCGATCGGCAGTGCCTTCTTCAGATTGACTTGCCAGGTGTCATCAACGTTCACCAGAACGCTGAAGATCACATCACCCGTGAGCACGATCAGGGTTTGCGTCTTGACGTCGAATACGGCCTTGTCTCCGATACCGCTAACCGGTTCGTACACGAGCCCCTTCTTGATCTGCGAGATCAACATCTCGGGGGTCTGCCGCTGCGTGGTGCCGGTGTCGGGCATGTTCTTGAATCCGGCTTCCATCCGCCGTTGAAGGTCGTCGATCTCGTCCTTCGTCATCGTACGATAGGTCGAAGCAAAGGCGTTCGGATCCATGGTCCGAACGCCCCCTATGCCCACTTGGTCCAAGACAGCGACGTCCATCACGCGATCGCCCATGGCCATCTTGGTGGTGCGGGTTCCCGGGAACGAGTATTGGAGCATCTGGTAGGGAAGGGGCACCCACTCTCGGTTGTACGACACCTCGCCGGTAGAGGTAGCACCGGCAACCTTCCGGGCCGTGGTGTCTGGTAGCAGCTCCGCCAAAGCCGAGTCTGCCGCATGGCGAATCAGACAGGTGCCGGCGTCGGTTCGGTACGACTCCCATTGCGGGTCGGGGTAGGGGGTCTTCTTCTTCGGCGAAGTCTGGGCGGTCAGGCACACCGATGCGGTCAGCAGAAAAACGAGTCCGATGGCCGTTCGAATGAACTGAAGCATGCCGTGCCTCTCCAATGGGTTAGTGTCTGATTGCCGTGATGTTGCGAAATCTACCATTCAACGGTGGTCCGGGCGGTCGCGTGTGGATAATTCCCGACCACTCAAGTACCCTGTTCATCGCAATTTACCGTTCTACGGGCGCTTCAGATCGAAAGCGCCCTCTCATGCATTTGTGAAAGCCTCATGTATCTCTCTCGACTTGAAATGGTCGGCTTCAAGAGCTTTGCTCACAAGATCGACCTCTCGTTCAACGATGGCGTAACCGCCATCGTTGGTCCCAATGGTTGCGGCAAGACGAACATCGTGGATGCCATACGGTGGGTTCTGGGCGAACAGAAGACATCGATGCTCCGTGCCGACAGTATGGACCAGGTGATCTTCAACGGCTCCAAAGCCCGCAAGCCCCTTGGCATGGCCGAAGTGTCGCTCACCATCGAGAACAACAAACAGATCCTGCCAACAGAGTATGCTCAGGTGGTGATCACGCGGCGATTGTTCCGCAGTGGTGAAAGTCAGTATCTACTGAACAAGACCCAATGCCGCCTGCGCGACATCGTGGACCTGTTCATGGATACCGGTATGGGCGCTGATGCCTATTCGGTGATCGAGTTGAAGATGATCGAGACGATCCTGAGCGACAAGGCCGACGAACGGCGTCACCTCTTCGAAGAAGCCGCGGGCGTGACCAAGTACAAGGCCCGACGCAAGGAAGCGGCACGAAAGCTGGATGCGGCACAACGCGACATCTCGCGTGTGCAGGACATCGTGCGCGAGGTGGAGAAGACGGTGAATTCGCTCGCGCGCCAGGCACAGAAGGCCAGGCGCCATCAGGAACTCACCACCGAGCTCAAGCAACTGGAGCAGGTCCTGTTCGCCTTTGAGTATGCCGAGGAATGGACGGCCCTGAAGCAGTTGGAAGCGCGGATCGCCGACGTGCGCATGCGCAAGGAAGCGGCCGAGGCAGACATGGCGGCCCGGGAAACAGCCGTGACCACGGCCGAGTCTGCCCACGGCGAAGCGGAGCAACAACTCCGGGTGGCGCAAGAGGCCGAGAACGGCGTGCGTTCCACGCTCAGCGAAGAACGTCAGCGCGTGTCCGTGGTCCAGGAGCGGATCACCGCCGCCACCAGAACCTTGGAACGTCTCGAACGCGAACACTCGGAGTCCACCGAACATCAGGTCTCGACCGAAGGAACTCTCCGCTCCGTTCGCGAACGCCTGGAGCAGTTGCGTCAGGAACTGGTAAGCGCTCACGACACGGTGGAGCGGTTCCGTACCACGTTGCAGGCTTCCGAAGAAGCGGTACGTGAGGCTCGCGGTGTGGTGGCCGACCGCCGTACGGCAGTAGCCGCCGCTCGTCAGGTGCTCAACGATCATCGGTCACAGGCCGATCGTCTGCGCGTACAGGGCGAAGGCCTGGTGCGACGTCTGGCAGATGTGGACGCCCAACAGCATCGACTAACGGAGCGCCGTGCCGAGGTGACCGCTCAGATCGATCGCGAGTCGCTGGACATGCCGTCGCTGGATGCCACACTGCAACAGGCCGAATCCGCCCTGCATGATGCCGAAGCCCGACAGCAATTGCTGCGCAGCGAGCAGGAACGTCTACAGGGTACGATGGACACGCTGCGAGAGTCTGCCGCTCATACCGGGGCCTCGCTGGAGTTTCTGGTTGGACTGGTGGATACCACCGAGTCCAGCAAGTTCCTGATGAGTACCAAGGAATGGACACCGTCGGGCGAAAAGCTCACGTTGGCAGAAGTGTTGAACACGTCGGACGAGCTTCGCATTGCGATCGAAGCGGCGTTGGGTACGGCGGCACGCTACTTTGTGGTGGCCAGCCGCAGTGAGGCCGACGAAGCGATCGGGGCACTTTCCCGACACAATGTTGGCAAGGCCACGTTCCTCTGCAGAGATACCATTCCGCAGATCCCCGAGCCCCCTTCCATCGAGAACACCAATGGCGTGTTGGGGTGGGCGAGCGAGCTGGTAGACACGGACGCCACGCTGCGTGGTGCGGTCCGCGGGATCCTGGGTCGCACGGTGATCGTGGAGGATATGGCATCGGCATGGTCGGCCGTGGGTCGTCCGAATGTGGACGTGGCCGTGACGCTCGCTGGCGAGATCGTGCACCGGGCCGGTGCGGTCCGAGGCGGCAGCGTCTCCAAGACCGAAGGGGTCCGCGTGGGCCGTCGCGAGCGGATCGAGCAACTCCGGGCCCAGCTCGAAGACCTCAAGAGCCAGATGGCCGAGACGGACCAAGCCCTTGGTCGGATCAAAGCAGAGTTGTCGACCATTGACCTGCGCGTGCTGGGCGAAGCAGTTCGACGTGCGGCCGTTGCTCGCAACGAGCGTCAGCAACGCATTGATGCGCTGCGGGGTCGCCTCGACGATCTTGATGGTCAGGGGGCTTCCCTGACGTCGGAGTCCGAAGCCCTGCGAAACGAGCTGGCCGAGATCGAGACGCATCATGCCGAGCGTTCGGCGGCTGCAGAGCAGCATAGCCTTCAGGTTGCCGAGGCCGAGCAGGCCGTTGCCGGTGCCGAAACGGCATTGCACGACGTGGAAGCGCGCGCCGCGGCAGACACAGCCGCTCTACGTGAAGCCGAGATCCTGATGGTGCGCACTGATGGGGAAGTGCAGACGCTGGAGTCCGACGAGCAGCGACTGACCAACGAGAGCAGTACGATCGATCAACGCCGCGACCAGCGCGAACGGGAACGCTCCGAGCTGTCGGTGCGGCTTACGGAGCTGCACCAGGAACTGTCCACCGCATCGGCTGCCGTGGAGCGGATCACGGCCGAACTGAGCCAGGCCGTTGCCGTCCGCGAAGCCCAGGAGCTTACGGTGCGCGAGTGTTCGGCCGCCACGCACGAAGCGCTGGAATCGGTACGGAAAGGGCGCCGTGAGCTCGAAGCCGTTGCCGAGGAATTGCACGAAGTGGATCTGAAGCTGAGTACTTCCCGCATGCGTCTGGAGAACCTGGTGGTGAAGGCCACCGAGGAGCTGGAGCTGGACGTACCCGAAGAGCCACAGACGCCGGAGTCCGAGCGGCCGCGTGAAGAACTACGTTCCGAAGCGCAGGAGATCCGCCGCAAACTCACGGGCATGGGAAATGTGAACTTCCTGGCCTTGGAGGAGCATGAGCGCGAGAACGAACGCTTTGAGTTCCTGACCAAGCAGCTTGCAGACTTGGTCGAATCGGAGCGGACGCTCAAGGAAACCATCGCCGAGATCAACCGCACGGCTAGGGAGAAGTTCACCACCACCTTCGAGGCCATCCGTGGGAATTTCACGGAGCTTTTCAAGGTGCTGTTCAGCGAGGACGACGAGGCCGACCTGCAGATGATCGAGACCGAGGATCACGACCCGCTGGAGTGCAAGATCGAGATCATCGCCAAGCCGCGTGGGAAGCGTCCACACTCCATCGAAATGCTCTCCGGTGGCGAGAAGACCCTTACGGCCATCGCATTGCTCTTTGCCATCTACCTGGTGAAGCCCAGCCCGTTCTGTATTCTGGACGAAGTGGACGCGCCGTTGGACGATGCCAACATCGACCGCTATCTCAAGATCATCCGGAAGTTCTCGGCGAACACGCAGTTCCTGATGATCACGCACAACAAGAAGACCATGGAAGCCGCCGATACGCTCTACGGCGTCACCATGGAAGAGCCGGCCGTTTCGAAAGTGGTCTCCGTACAGCTTTCCGAACGCTCGGCCAATCAGGCTGCAGCATAAACGGATAGACTGAAGGGGCTGGCGATTCGTTAGCCCCTTTGCAGTTTTGTACATGCTCATCAGTACAAGGACCGAACAGTGAATCTTCGCCGCCCGACCCTGCTACTCGCTACCCTGGTTATCGCAGCGTGCTGCGCCACGCCGTCCGTTGCCCAGGAACAGATCATTCTCCGAGACACGCTTGATGCCGCCTTTGGTACGGTGTGGTCGGCCATGAAGTCTTCCATGGAAGACATGGCCTGCGGAAAGGCGCAGACAGATAAGGTGATGGAGCCGGAAGACGAGCTGGGGTTCTACAAAGGCCAGTACATCTCGGACTTCTGTATGCTGGCCACCGGAGAGGACACCACGTCCGACTACATGGAGCAGTTCGGCGAGATCCCGAGGGTCCGGGGAGGCATCTGGATCACAGGACGGATCCAGTACAAGGTGAACGTGGTGGAGATCGGTGTGCGGAAGACCGTGATGATCCTGCGGGCCGAACTCTCGGGTTTTGAAGAGTTCATCACCAACCGCGTGTATTTCTGGACGTCCAACGGCATCCTGGAGCGCCGCATGCGGGACGCCATCGTGGCCAAGGTCGAGGCGAGTAAAGATTAGCGTCTAGCGGCTAGCGTCTAGCGGCTAGCGTTTAGCATCGAACCCCTCGCCCCGCGCCCCTCGCCCCTCGCCCCTACAGCACCTCGAACTCGTAGTTGGCCACCTTGATATCGAATTCCATTCCGGGCGTATAGACGCGCGCGAATTCGTCCGTTGCCGCCTGCTCTACGCGGACCGTTGCCCAGCAGCCACCATGGAACTTGGTCACCACTGCCGTATAGAGCGGGTCGCCGTGCATGGCGATCCGATAGGAGCGTCCCGGGGTGAACTCGGTAACGGGAACCTTGTCGTGGTTTGGCTTCATGAGATCCTCTGATGATGCGTGGTCAGATGTGAATGGAGGTGCTGTGCCAGACGTGTAGCCTGGTCGGCCGGTGCCGTGATCGTAACCACCGACTCTGTGGGGTTGGCTACGACGGAGATCCGTGAGGTTTCTTGGAGACCCGTGATCGCTTCCTGCAGGGCACCGAGCCATTGAGCCATGTCCGTGAACAGCAGGTTCACCCGCACCATGTCTCCCGGCAGCGCTTCGGTGGTTACGATCGGCTCGATCAGCGGAGCGTGGCTGGAGATCTCCGTGTGTTCGCCATCCGGATGGGCTGCCGAGGCGATCGTGATCGGAATGCCGGCCTCTTCGGCCGGTTCGATCATCGTTCGGTACAGGAGTTTCAGACCGTGATGCGCGGCGTGCTTGGCCTGTTCATAGGACATCACCGGCCGCACCTGGGTTGCCGGAGCCCAGGATGGATCGGCGCTCCGAACACCCTCCACATCGGTCCACACCACGATGCGATCCGCACCTGTGAGCGACGCGAGGAAGGTGGCCGTGAGGTTGGAGCTTTCGCGTCCCATTGTGGTGGTGTCTCCGGCTTCGGTGGCACCAACAAAGCCCTGGCAGACCACAAATCGATGTTGCTGGAGAAGGGGGCTCAGGTGCTTTTCCACGAGCACCCGGCTCTTGGTAGCGATCGGCCTAGCCAGGCCAAACTGATCTGTGGTCACGATCAGCGACCGAGCGTCGGCCAGGGCGGCGTCCAGGTTGCTGGCCTGTAGGGCATGAACGGCCAGGTCCAGGGCAAAGCGCTCGCCAAAAGCCAGGATCCTGTCCAGCGTGCGAGGTGTGCATTGACGGGTGATCGCCACTCCGTCGAGCAGGCGTTCCAGTTCGGACTGGGCCTTCGCGAGCTGTTCGCGAACCACCGATAGGTGGATAGGGTCCGAGATCACCTCCCGGGCAAGTTCGCTGTGGCGTTCCACGATGGCGTGCAGGTGATGGCGGGCGGCTGCCGGGTCGGCCTGGCGGGCCAGCTGGGCGCAGTGTTCCAGGTCGCGCGTGGTCCGCGCCAGAGCGCTCACCACCACCAGCGCATGATCAGCCCCCTGCAGAATGTCCACCATGCGGCGGAATCCCTGAGCTTCCCGGAGCGTGGCTCCTCCGAACTTCATCACGGTCATGACCGCAAAGATACCCTAAAAGAAACCGTAACTGCTTGTACAGAAGGTGGAAACGCCGTATGTTTGTCGTTCACAAAAACGGCAACCGACGTTCAGACGAGACTGATATGGCTAAGACCCAAACCTTCGGCGACAAGACCAAGAAGAAGACTGGTCCGCAAAAGATCAGTGTGAAGATCATCCGTGGATTCCGCGGTGAGACGGGCACGATCAAGTTCAAGGAGCGCTTCGTGCAGGTCGATGATCTGGCGCAGGTCGATAAAATGGATTTCAACGGATAAGACGATGAAAAAAGGCATTCACCCGGCATACAAGACCATCGACGTTGTGATGACCGATGGTACCACGTTCCAGACCCGTTCCTGCTACAGCGGCGATCGTATGGTGCTGGAGATCGATTCCAAGTCGCACCCGTTCTTTACCGGCAAGCAGATGCTGCTGGACACGGCCGGTCGCGTGGATCGTTTCAACAAGCGGATGGCCAAGACGCAGGCCGTTCGTGCTCAAAAAGAAAAGTAATCCAGAAAGTAGACAAGCATCATGGCATTCGCACCTCGTGGACCCCAAGGGCGTCCGAGCGCAAATCCGAACACGATCAACTCTCCGTTCCGGCAGAAGCGTAACCAGCCGCGTCGCCGTACGAACCCGCTCAAGCAGTCGCGGTTGATCGATTACCTCGACCCGAAGTTCCTGGGTCGATTCACCAACGATCAGGGCAAGATCCTGCCTCGTCGTATCACCGGCGTAACGGCTCTGCAGCAGCGCCGCCTGGCTCGTGCGATCAAGTATGCCCGCCACCTGGCTCTGTTGCCGTTCGTGGCACAGGATACTCGTTAATGCACTGATGCACTAATGCACTAATGCACTAATGCACTAATGCACTGATGCACTAATGCATGAATGTCCTAATGCATGAATGCAACGATGACAATGTAAGCAGAATGAAGGCCGTGAGTGATCACGGCCTTTTTCATTTGTTCTTAGGGTTTGGCTCGTGTGTCTTGCATTCCGGCGACGAGGGAAGGGTAGTTACTCAAGATGCCATCGACCGGGGTTTCGAACAGGTATTCGGCGATGTATTCGCGGACGTCGAGGGTCCATGTAAAGACGAGGACCCCTGCGGCGTGGCAATGGCTGACGTCCGAGTTCGTGATGGTGGTGGTCCAACGTGGAGCCCAGGCCAGGCAGCGCATGGACTCGGCACTGGCGAGTGTGGTGCTACGATCCAGTTCGCTGATCGTCGGGGTGGGATCACCGGCAACCGCTTGGAGGTAAGCTTGCCGAGAGCGGTCGTCCACGATACCGATCGCGATGCGCACGGGATGTCCTGTTGCTGCCGCATAAGCCAGTGCCTCTCGCTGGATACGGACCACGGACTCCATACTTCCGGCATCCTTGACGTCGATCCACACCAGCGATAGTTGGGTGCTGTCGATCACAGCGTGAAGCATGTCTTCAAGGGTCGGGATCGGTTCGCCGTTGATCAACTGGCCGTACTGGCGGATCTGATCCAGATCGAAAGACTCCACGCGGCCAAGCAGATAAGCGCCGGAGACCGTTCGGGGCGAGAACGTATCGTCGTGAAATACGATGATGCGTCCGTCACGAGTACGCTTCACGTCGATCTCGATGCCCGTGGCTCCTAGCCGCGACGCATGCAGGACCATCGCAATGCTGTTCTCCGACATCCCGAGTCGTTCAGCGTTTCGACCGCCGCCACGATGGGCGAGAACATGGAAGGGGGCTTGTGGCTGGTACAGGTTGCCAACGCGGCGGAGCTGAAGGCGCGTACCCGAGCTGGTAGACCCGGCCAGGGTCAGTCTTGTCGGTTCACGCCCGTTCGCGAGATCCTGACCACCGTCACGCGGTGCAATGAGAAGGTCTACGGTGATCCCTTGTCCGGAACGGACCACACGAACAAATCCGGTCAGGTGAACGGAATCACTGGCAAAGCCCCCTGCCATCTCAGCCAGAACCACATCATGTTGACTGAAGAGGCACCACCGGCCGTCGATCCAGCGTCCGGATACACGTGGTCCCAGCAGGTCGGCTCCACTGACCACCTCGTACACACCGCTCATGAAGGCTTTCTGCTGAGCGTCGAGAGGGTGGGTCTCGCTGGCGATCCGATCGAGGTCGATCTCAAGTTCGGCCACAGGGGCCAGCTCGGCGATACAGCCAACGAGGAAGGCAAGCAGGAGGATGGTCGGGTGGCGCGGCATCAGTATCGGTGGAGATCGTAGCGAATGGTGAACGACGGCAGCACCGAGAGAACGCCCCGATAACTGAAGTACGACAGGCGAAGCTCTGGGGCGATCCAGACGTCCGGAGCGAGATCGAAGCGGTAATTCGCCAGCAGCGTCAGGTTCAGCTCCATGCGGGATCCCTGGGCAGGCTTCCCGTCATCGATCGACGTCATCATCAAATGCGGCCCCATACACACGCCCACTTCAAGGTTGGGTCCCTGCATAGACACCACGGCTTGCAAGGGGATCGACGTCAGGGTTGCCCGAGTGAGGAACCCTGCGGTGTGATTGGAGTCGGTCGGCAATGCTTCGGACGCGATCCGGGTATATCCGGTCATCACTCCGAAGGCCAGGAGGCGGGCGGGGTGCCACATCACCCGAGACGTAAAGGCCGTTCCGAACATCACATCATGGGAAGCCCCCTCATATCGATCATGCTCAAAGAAGGAGAAACTGGGTGAGACAGTAACGTTCAGCTCAACGGCATAGGTCGTGTCGTCCTGGGCCTGCATCGGAGTGGCAGCCAGGAGGAGCAGGATCACGATCATGACCGGCGTTGTCATAACTGTATCGCGCAGAAGAACTCGGGAACGAACAGTCTCTGGTCGTACGTGTTGAACAGCAGCCAGGTCTGATACGGCGTCCGTGAATAGGTCAGGCTGAATCCGAGCGCGATCAAGGACTCCTTCAGGAAGGGCTGCTCAACAGCAAGGGTCAGGTACAGGTCATTCCACGTGCCGCTAGGACCTTGCGCATTCACATCCGCAACATTGCTCTCGCTGTGGATGATGTAGGATGCCGCGCCGGTGACCGACAACGCGTAGTCATCCAGCCGGAAACCCGCGCGCACGAGCGTGACCCCGATCCCGGCCCAGGCCCAGCTATTGTCGAACTGACCCTCCGCCGAAATAAAACCCACAAAGCCCCCAACATGCTGAGCGATGCCCAGGCTGAATCGATCCCAGGCTCGGTTCCACTGCAGACCGCCGTGCACTAGGTTCGAGAACAAGTTGGTCGAGCCCGAGGCTACCAGGCTCCACTCGTTGGCAAGCCCTAGCTTGTACTGAACGTCGATCGCTGGGATCGGATACTCATTTTCTACGACCGGTTCCGGCAGGAGGGTGGCCGAACCGCCGATCTGAAAGACCGATGTTGATGGGATCAGTGGACGTGGTTCGTAGTAGTACTGGAGGGTGTCTCTGCTTACTCCTTCGTACCAAGTACAGCCGAGCAGTACAGTGAGGTTGAGGGCGGTCCTGATCCAGTGCGGCGTCAATCGGTGGGCCTGAATGATCGTGACACTGCCAATCTATCAGGCGGTTGACCCGCATACCCTGACATTGCTCAGTTACGCTGTGATCAGCGTTTGCGATGGTACGGCGAGGCCTCGTCCCGACGCAGCTTGGGATACGGGTGTGCCCCTTCGGGGTCCATCGCTGGTGGAACCGTACCGAATGGCACACTAGGGTAGGGGGCTGGTTGACCATGCTGGTCAACGGCCCACTGCTTGTGGTGATAGGCGCAGGTTGCCAGGCAAGCTGAGCAGTAGTTCCGTCGAGCGAAGTACGGAAAGCACTTCCCGGTGTCGACCAGGTAGCGATCGTTGCCCTGTGGGTCTGCACCGGCTTCCGGGCTGCGCTGGTCGGGAATGGCATCGGCCGGACAGAACATGCGGCATGCCTGGCAACGGTCGCAGAAGGCTCCGATCCCGGCATCGATCGGCTGGTCGGGCTGTAGCGGAAGTGAGGTCAGTACACTACCGATCCGGAACAAGGGCCCAAGGTCGGGATGGATGATCGACCCATGCCGACCCAGCTCTCCGAATCCCGCCTTGAGGGCCAACGGAATGTGCAGGACCGAGCTGTCGCCGATCGGATGTTCCACCACGGCGGGCCAGCCGGCATCGCGCAGGTCTTGAGCCAGGGCGATCACCACCTCTCCGAGGGACTCGTAGATCCGCAGACACTCAATAGCTGCATCTTCGGAGGGCACCGTCACAAAGGCCTCATAGGCCATGCGCTGTCCGACAACGATGGCCATCGCGTGCTCCACGTGGCGTCCACGATACACATCCTGCGGTTCCACCATGGCGATCCCAACCAGGTCGGCTCCGTGGAGTCGCGCCCGTTGTTTGATCCAGGCCGCTCCGGCGGCCGGCGAACCAAGATCCCGGGCCTGCTCGGCGATCGGGCCCTCGAAGCGCTGATACTGATCGTTGTAGATCCGTTCCAGGATACGGTCCGCCTCGGCGATCTTGATCGTGCGGCCACCAACGCCCTCATACCACGCCTGCCAGGGGAAGGGGGCTGGCCCATGAGGATCCCCCTGGATCACCGGGAGCGGAATGTGCGCGGATGGGTCTTCGTGCATGTGAATTCTGTTCGTATATTTGTGGCTCTGTTCTTGGGGCGTCGCCAAGTGGTAAGGCACCGGGTTTTGGTTCCGGCATTCGCAGGTTCGATCCCTGCCGCCCCAGCAAACTGCACATCCATCGATGGAAGAGCGCGTGAACGCCGAGGTGAAGATCGTATCAGGTCGGTCGAATCCCGAGATCGCCGAAAAGATCGCCAGAGCCACACATCGTGATCTCTCGGAAGTCACGATCCGGAACTTCAGCGATGGAGAACTGTGGGTAAAGTACGAAGAGAACGTGCGGGGTGTAGACCTTTATATCGTTCAGTCGACGTTCGCCCCTTCTGACAACCTGATGGAGCTGCTCCTCCTGATCGATGCGGCCACGCGGGCTTCCGCGCGGCGCATCACGGCCGTGATCCCGTATCTGGGATATGCGCGGCAGGATCGGAAGGATCAACCACGCGTGGCGATCACCGCCAAGCTGCTGGCCAATCTGCTAACGCAGGCCGGTGCCAATCGAGTGATCACCATGGACATGCATACACCGCAGCTTCAGGGGTTCTTTGACATTCCGGTAGATCACTTGTACGCGTCCACGGTAAGCGTAGACATCGTCAAGTCCATGGGCCTGGACAACCTCACGGTGGCCAGTCCGGACGTTGGGGGCGTGAAGAACGCTCGTACGTACGCCAAGATGCTGGGCGACGGCGTGGACCTGGTGGTGGTCGACAAACGCCGGCCCAAACACAACGTAGCCGAAGTGATGAACATCATCGGCGATGTGGACGGACGGAACATTGTGATCGTTGATGACCTGATCGACACCGGATCCACATTCGTCAAGTGCGCCGAAGCCATCAAACGCGCCGGTGCCAAACAGATCGTCGGCGTCTGCACCCACCCCGTCTTCAGCGGTGAAGCCGTGAAGAAGATCGGAGAATCGGAGGCGATCTCGAAGCTATTCGTGACAGACACGATCCCGCTTCGGGACCATCATCCCAAGATCGAGACCATCAGTGTGGCCCCCTTGTTCGCCGAGGCGATCATGAGGACGCACGAAAATCAATCCATCAGCTCGCTCTTCGAACGCATCGAAGGGTAAGCCCCTTACCAACGACCGTAATCGTCAGGTGATATCATGAGTGAGATCCTTCTCAAAGCCAGCAAGCGCGAGCCGGGTAAGTCGGCCGCCAAAGCCTTGCGTCGCGACGGCCAGGTTCCGGGCGTGTACTACGCCAAGGACCAGGACCCGATCCATTTTTCCGTGCCTAAGCTGTCGCTGCGCGACATCGTCTATACCGCCGAAGCCAAGGTGGTGAATCTTGACGTGGAGGGGGCCGGTAAGAAGTCTGCGATCCTGAAGGACGTGACCTTCGACCCGATCACCGACGCCATCCTGCACATCGACCTGCTGGGTGTTGCCGCCGGGCAGAAGATGACCGTCGAGATCCCGCTGCACCTTACGGGCAGCTCGATCGGCGTTCGCGATGGCGGCGTGCTGGAGCAGGTGATGCACAAGGCCCACGTGAATGTGGACCCGACGAAGATGCCGGAACACATCGATGTGGATGTGACCAACCTTGCCGTGAACAGCTCGATCCATATCGGCGACCTGAACCTGCCGGGTATCGAGTTCACGGACCGTCCGGATGCCGTGATCGTAACCTGCGCTCCGCCACGTGTGGCTGAGTCTGGTGCAGCGCCGGCCGCCGAAGCAGCAGCTCCGACCGAAGGCTGATCCTCAATGAAGGGTGGCGATCAACAACCACTATACTCAATCTTGACCCAAAGTAAAGGGCTCCCCAAGGGGAGCCCTTTTTCGTAGGCCACGGCATTGAATCTCGAATGGAGCTATCTAGCGATCAAGACCCTTGTTGTTCGCGTCCAGTTGGTGCCCTGTAGCACGACCATGTACGGCCCGGCAGCTATGCCGGTCCCGGCGATCGG
>JANJTN010000006.1 GCA_024711065.1 bacterium | reverse complement strand
GGTGGTGACCATCTTGTCGTTCATGTCGTCGTACATCGGGATCCAGTGCCGATGATCGAAGGCCTGACCCTGCGTCCAGATCTGCCGCGGCATGCGTCCACTCGGATCCTGCCACCCCATGAAATAGAGTCCCTTCCGGGGCGTGGCCTCGTATGTGAACGTGACCGTTCCGGTGCTGTCCCACATGAGAGGGGGCTCGCAGTGGACGATCACCACGGAATCCGTCTGCGTGGTCAGGGCGGGACGTCCGTTCAGCGTTGTCTGCAGGATCTTGATCCCGATCGCATGGAAGATCAAGGAGTCTACGTGATTCTGCAACACCGTAAAGGTGTGCACCACGCGCCCCTGGACCAGACCCCGGTACGGCGAGAACCTCACATCGAGGTCCATGCGCGAAATGTTCAGCGGGTGCTCGGTGGGCTCAGTACCTGGTACGGACACATACGTTGCCGTTGGCACCACATCGGCTTGGGCACGCACGAGGGTCGCGGCGATCGGCGCCACGAACAAACAACACAGCATTCGAAGGATCACAAGGGGCATAGAGCGATTCCAGGGGGATAACATCGAGCCGAAAGATACCGCTTGTGTACACAGCATGCAGGACAGTTGCACGGCACGGCTGTATCTTGACGGATGATGTCCGATGTGATCAGCGTGATGATCGGTGGAGCGGCGGGGAGCGCCCTTCGGTTCCTCGTTGGCATGATGCTCCAAGCGCCAGGCCCCAACACCGCATCGTTTCCGTGGCCGACCTTCATCGTGAATGTCGCGGGCAGCTTCCTGCTCGGGGCCATCGTGGTGCTATCGGCAAATGGCCAGGTATTTTCGCGCCATCAGGCACTGCTTCTGGGAACGGGACTCTGCGGCGGTTTTACCACGTTCTCGACCTTTTCGGTGGAAACGCTGCACCTGATGGAACTTCAGCGCCTCGACCTTGTGGCGATATATATCGTGTCAACATTGGTATCGTCACTCGCAGCTGCGTGGCTCGGAGTGATCACCGTTCGAACGTTCATATGATTCAGGAGGCATAGATGGACATGAATGCACTGTGGGCTCAGATCCAGTCCGAAGCCGTGCGCTACGGCATCATGGCGCTCGGCGCACTCGTGATGTGGATCGTTGGTCGGTGGGTCATCGGATTCATTGGCCGACTGATAGGGCGAGCGCTCACAGCCCGCCACGTTGATGCAACATTGCAGCAGTACCTGGTGTCGATCATCGGCGTAGCGCTGAACATTCTGCTGGTCATTGCGATCCTCGGACAATTCGGCGTGCAGACCACGTCATTCGCCGCGATCATCGCCGCAGCGGGATTGGCCATCGGCATGGCCTGGGGTGGCCTCCTGGCCAACTTCGCCGCCGGTGCCTTCCTCCTGATTCTACGCCCATTCAAGGTGGGCGATGTGATCTCCGCTGGAGGAGTGATCGGATCGGTAGACGAGATCGGGCTGTTCGCTACAACCATTACCACACCGGATGGTGTACGCACCTTTGTGGGCAATAACAAGATCTTCGGCGACAACATCCAGAACCTGAGCGACGTACCACATCGCCGCGTTGACAGAACCATGCAACTCGCTCACGGCGTGAATGTGGATGACGCTATCGCACGCATGTCGGCAGCACTGCGGCAGCTACCGAACGTTCTGGAAACGCCGGCCCCGGATGTCTTTGTTCTGGACTTTACCCTGGCAGGACCTGTGCTCGCCTTACGCCCCTATTGTAAGCCCGAGCACTACTGGACCGTCTTCAGTGCCATCAACGATGCGATTCGTCGAGTGGGTGGCGAGAGTGGCTACCCTGCTCCAGACGTGCACTACACCGTTCATCAAGCTCAGACGTAAACCCATGTTCCACCGGATCGCCTTCATCACGATACTGCTGCTGTCGTCGGCAACTGTGGCCTGCACGCAGCAACATGAAGTGCCCGACCCCGCAATCCATCACTCCATGTCGACAACCACCCAAGAAACAGCAACTCTGGCCGGCGGATGCTTTTGGTGCATCGAGGCGGTCTTCCAACGACTGAATGGCGTTACGCTCGTGGAAAGCGGATATAGCGGCGGAACCCAGGAGACGGCCGACTACAAGACCGTGTGTACCGGGACCACCGACCATGCCGAAGTGTGTCAGATCACGTTCGACCCAGCCGTCGTCCGATTCGACGAGATCCTGCAAGTGTTCTTCATGGCGCATGATCCCACCACCTTGAACCGACAGGGCAACGACGTAGGACCACAGTATCGAAGCGCGATCTTCTATCATTCCGATGAACAGCGTCAGGTTGCTGAAGCCTACATCAAGCAGCTGTCCGAGTCCGGCACCTGGCCGGATCCTATCGTTACTGAGCTTACAGCGTTCACGGCGTTCTACAAGGCCGAGGACTACCATCAGAACTATTACAACCAGAACGGATCGCAACCCTATTGCGCGTTCGTGGTTCGTCCAAAGGTGGAGAAGTTCATGAAAGCCTTCGAATCCCGATTGAAGTCCGAGTTCAAGTAGGGGGCTCGCCACCTCTTACGAGCCAGTGCCCATCGCCATGGCAACGCACACGTCCGTTGAACAACTGATGAACCTCGGCCCCACCTCCAGCCAGTGGCTGCGCGAAGTGGGGATCCATACGATCGAACAGCTACGGTCCGCCGGAAGTGTCGAAGCCTTCATTCGAGTCAAACACGCAGGCTTCCCAGCGTCGTTGAATCTGCTGTGGGCGATCGAAGCAGGACTACAGCAGGTGCACTTCACCAAGCTGTCAGACGTCGACAAGCGTCTACTGATGGCCGACCTGGCCATTGCGGACCCTTCGTTCATGCACCGCGCCAAGAGATGAGCACCACCAAGCATATCGATATTGCCGGGATGCACTGCGCTGCCTGTGTTGATCGGGTGGAGTCGGCCCTTTCCCGTGTTCCGGGCGTTGAACAGGCAGCGGTCAACCTGATGTTGAATCGAGCTTCGGTAGTTGTGGACTCCGAGACCGCGACCGACGATGATCTCCGCGAAGCGGTTTCCAGTGCCGGATACGACACCGAGGCGATCTACGACGAGCGCGAAACGGATGCGACGCGCGATGCGACCGAACGTCAGCAGGTCGTAGCACAGGAGTGGCAGCGTTCCCTTCTGATCGCCGCCCCCTTCACGGCCATCGTTATGGCGGTGTCGATGACGCTGATGTTCACCCAATGGGGGCACGCGGTCGGCACAGAGACGATCAACGTCTCGTTGTTGATCCTCTCGCTCCCAGTGCTGTATGCCGGCCGACGTTTCTATACCGCCGCATGGCGCGCTGCTCTCCACCGGTCGGCCACGATGGACACGCTGGTTGCGCTCGGCACGGGCGCTGCCTTCGTGTTCAGTGTGGTAGCCACCTTCGCGCCATCGCTCCTTCCGGCAAATGCCGTACATCCGGGTGCCTACTACGATACCACCGACACGATCATCACCTTGATCCTGGTTGGCAAGTGGCTCGAGGCGCGTGCAAAGGGCAGGACCGCTGATGCCCTGAAGCGCTTGATGTCTCTCCGACCCGCAACGGCACGAGTACGACGCAATGGTGTGGACGACGAGGTCCCTATCGATGCTGTTCGCTTGAAAGACACCATTGTGGTCCGCCCCGGAGAACGCGTACCCACCGATGGCGTGATCCTGTCCGGAACCACCACGATCGACGAAGCGGTGCTCACCGGTGAGAGCATCCCGGTGGACAAAGCACCGGGAAACACCGTTACCGGAGGCACCCAGAATCTTCACGGCTCTGTGGTGATCTCGGCCACAGCGGTAGGCGCAGACACGGTGCTTGCCGGCATCATCCGTGCCGTGGAACGCGCCCAGGAAAGTAAGGCTCCGATCCAGCGCTTGGCAGACACCATTTCTGGTGTGTTCGTACCCATCGTACTCGTGATCGCCGTGGTGACCTTTGCGGCCTGGATGGCGTTCGGCCCCGACGCCGGACGCCTGGCTCACGCGATGAATGCCGCCATTGCCGTTCTGATCATCGCCTGTCCGTGCGCCCTTGGCCTTGCTACCCCTACGGCGATCGTGGTCGGCAGCGGGGCAGCGGCCAAAGCCGGCATCCTGTTCACCACGGCGGAAAGCCTGGAACGCTTGCGAGACTGTGCCGTGGTGGTCCTTGATAAAACGGGAACGATCACCGAAGGACGCCCCGCCGTGCATCGCGTGGCTTTTTCCCCTCGTCTTGCATCAGTAGCTGCCAACACGTGGCTGCGTTCCGATGCCGAGACCGCCTTCTGGGAGATCGTCGTGGGTCTCGAACGCCAGAGTGAGCACCCTCTTGCGCGAGCGATCGTGGCCTACGGCGAGCCCCTTACCACTTCCATCCCTGAAGCCGAGACCGTTACCGCCATGCCGGGACAAGGAGCCGTGGGAACCGTTGGCGGTCGCAAGGTGCGGATCGGCAACGAAGCACTGATGAGTGGTTCCATGCTGATCGTTCCGCCAGAGCTGCAACAGGCAATGGATGACCAGGCCGCCGAGGGCATGACCTCCGTTCTGGTGGCGATCGATGGCGGCGTGCTGGCGGCGATCGGCCTGGCCGACACCATCCGACCGTCTTCTCGGTCGGCGATCGCTGCTCTGCGGGCACGCGGACTGACCACCGTGATGCTCACCGGCGACCGCGCCGCAGCGGCCCAAGAGATCGCGCTTCAGGCCGGGATCGACGAAGTGCTGTCCGGCGTGCTGCCAACGCAGAAGGCAGCCGAGATCGAGAAACGCCAGCGCCGTGGAGATGTCGTAGCCATGGTGGGCGACGGGATCAACGACGCACCGGCACTTGCTCAGGCCGATGTTGGGATCGCCATTGGTAGCGGCACGGATATCGCCAAGTCCACGGCAGACGTAACCCTCGTGCGCAATGATCTGACATCACTGACCGAGGCGTTCCGCATCTCCGATGCCACGCTGAAGAACATCCGGCAGAACCTGTTCTTCGCCTTCTTCTACAACGTTCTGGGTATCCCCATCGCCGCCGGAGCGCTCTATGGGATCACGGGTTGGATGCTCTCGCCGATGATCGCTGCCGGGGCGATGGCCCTGTCGTCGGTGACCGTGGTAACCAACGCTTTACGGCTTCGACGTCTTACCTAGCAAAAAACGTGCTATTTTCCAGCGACATGATCTCGCTGGACCATTTATTGATCGACAACGGGGTCTTTACATCGCAGTTCGCCTGCGATGTGGCCCGATGCAAGGGAGCGTGCTGCACGCTGCCGGGAGGCGCCGGTGCGCCACTACGAGAAGACGAAGTGCCGCTGGTAAGGGGCTCGGTAGACGCAGCGCTACCCTACCTCTCGGATCGGTCCCGGGAGGCACTCAAACGCATGGGTCCGGTGGAGCAGGTCCACAATGGCTGGGCCACTACCTGCATTGATGATCGAGACTGTGTGTTCGTAGTGTATGAGAACGACGTAGCGACCTGTGCGATCGAGAAGGCGTGGCATGCCGGAACCACGGCGTTCCGCAAGCCGATCTCCTGCCATCTGTTCCCCATCCGCGTTGCCGATTTTGGCGGTCCGTATCTGCACTACGAGCGCTTCGCCGAATGCGCACCGGGCCGTGAACGAGGTCGCGTTGAAGGCATCCGACTGGTCGACAGTCTACATGAGGCGTTGGAACGAGCCTTTGGCACGGAACTGGCATCGAAGATCGTGGCCTATGGGTCGAGCAGGGACGAACGGGAGGATCGCACATGAAGCTGGGACTTAACCTACAGACGGCACTGCAGCAAACGCTGACGCCGCAGCAGATCCAGTACCTTAAACTGCTGCAACTCTCGGCGCTTCAGTTCGAGCAGCACGTTCGCTCGGAAATGGAGAACAATCCCATGCTCGAAGAACTCCGTGAGCATGGGGATGCCGAGGATGCCGAACCCACGGTACGGAACCGAGCCGAGCGTCGGGTTCCGGAACAGACATCCGATGCAACCACACCGCGGACGGCACAAGATGGATCTACAGAGGGCCCACCATCGGAGGTACCGGACGACCGCGACGGTTTTGAGTTCTACAAACTGATCTGGGGCGAAGATGCTTCGTCGGCACGGTCAACAGACTTTTCAAGTCCTGAGGAGGACGACGACGAAGGATTCCAGTTCCGCGAAGTGACATCGCTGGAAGACGACCTGCTCGAACAGCTACGATACCTGAGCGTTCCGGACCATCAACGCCTGTTCGCCGAATACGTGATCGGCAATGTGGACGACGATGGATACCTGCGGCGGGATATGGACGAACTGCTCTCCGAAGTGAACGGCATGATCGCCGAGCACAACCTGTCGGTGCAGGCCCCCGAACTCCTGGGCACGCGCACCACCGGTTTCGAGCGAGACCAGATCCCGGGCATCGATCACGTGCTCGAATCCGTAACGATGAAGGAAGCCGAACTGGTGATCAAACGGATACAGTCGCTGGATCCACCGGGCTTCGCTTCACGAACCGTGCAGGAGTGCCTGGTCGCCCAGCTGAATGCCCTCCCAAAAAAGAATGCTGCCCAGAAGCTGGCACTGCTGGTGCTGACGGAGACGTACGACGCGTTCTCCATGAAGCACTACGACACCATCGAACGCCAACTCGAGGTTACGCAGGACTATCTGCGAGAAGCGATCGACGTGATCCGCCATCTGAATCCACGGCCGGGCGGAGGCACGTTCGGTCCGGAACTCAATACCGTGGTCCCGGACTTTACCGTGATCCGCACGGAGGACGGCGAAGATCTCACGATCACGGTCAACGATAGTCGTCTACCGGTCCTTCGCGTCAGCGACGCCTACGACAAACTCAAGCAGGAAGCCAAGCACCACAAGTTCAACAAGGAAACGCGCGAGTTCCTGCGCAAGAAGTACGAAGACGCCAAGTTCATCATTCAAGCCATCCGCCAGCGCAAGAGCACCATGCTCCGGGTGATGACAGCGATCGCCGGCCTACAGCGCGAGGCCTTCTTTGCCGGACCCGAAGCGCTACGCCCATTGATCTATCGCGACGTGGCCGAAGTGACCGGCCTGGACATCTCCACGGTGTGCCGGATCGTGAACGGCAAGTACGTGCTCACCGAGTTCGGAACGTTCGAACTGAAGTACTTCTTCAGCGAGAGTCTGGAGAATGCCGATGGCGAAGAAGTGTCCACCCGCATCATCAAGCAGAAGCTTAAGGAGCTGATCGACAACGAGTCCAAGCGCAAACCGCTGAGCGACGACAAACTCTGCAAGGAACTCGAAGGCCTGGGCTACAACGTGGCCCGGCGCACGGTAGCCAAGTATCGCGAACAGATGCGCATCCCCGTTGCCAGGTTGCGGAAGGAACTCTAAGCGTCTACGGCAACAGGATCATCTGCGTTCCGATGCGTGCCCACAACAGGGTGTTCGGCATCCGCGTATGCGGAACGATCGACCATGGCTCACCCGGCTGCAGTTCTGCCGTGGTCACCATGCGCCCCTGGATGTCGAACACCACAACGTCCGAACCGGACTCCGGAACCGGACCATGCACCAGCCACCGGTCTGATGCGCGAGTGGCAACAAGCCCCTTACCCGGATCCTCTTGCGTGGACACCGAGGTAACCTGATCTCGAGACACCCTAAGATCGTACACGCCGTTGCGCGTAGACTGCCACACGGCAAAAGGCTGGCCCTCATCCGTCCACACCACATGGGCGCTCACGGACTGCAGGGCAAACGGATCAACGATCTCACTCTGAAAGCTGGCGCCTCCATCGCGTGAACGCAGGATCTGCAAACCACGCGACGTCTCGATCACCACACAGATACTATCGCCATTCGGACTAACGGCTACGTCGGCATACTCGGAGCTGTTCGCGATCGGGGTGGTCAGGTCCAGGTTGGCAGGGATCACTCTGGTGCCCGGCATGTACCGTGCGTAGTAGGTCAACGAACGATCCACAGCATCCCGCGTATCGCGCCAGACCGCATGCACCTCGCCGTTCTGATCGAACCGGATCTTAGGGCCGGTAGACGGGCACCCCGGAATGGTCCAGATCCCGTTCTGGATCAGGTAAGGGGCTTGAAACGACTGTCCATCATCGGTGGACGTGGCAAGAAACACGTCTCGGCGATTCTTGAGGTTGGATCGGAAAGCCACGCCCACCATGCCGTCGGGAGCCACCATCACATGGGGCTGACAGCACTCGCAAGCGCCTCCTTCTTCGGCGAACTGGTCCACGCGTACGGGCGCCGACCATGTAGCGCCGGCGTCGGTCGAACGCACCAGCATCAGATGCTGATAGCCGTCCAGATCGTTGATGTCCGCGGAAATGAAGATGATGTACACCAGGCCATCCCGCCCGGCAGCAACCGAGGAGAATTCCTGCATGCGTCCATCGCGCACGTCATGTACGGCGGACGGGTGCGTCCACGTCTGCCCTTGGTCGGTAGAGCGGCTATGAAAGATCGAGAGCTGGTTGCCGTTCCAGAAATTCTCCCACACACAATGCAGTGTGCCATCGCCACCGCGGACGGTGTAGGGCTGACGCTGGAGTCCGATGGATCCGTAGAGGACCTTGGTGGGTGAGGTTGGCGGGGTCCACATCCGGCCATGATCGCTGCTCGTGGTCACGAAGACCGTAGCGTCGCGTCCACTGCGTTCCACATACGTCACCACCAGCATGCCATCAGCCCCTTTCGTGATCCGCGGGAACTGGCGGCTGGTGGTGCTGGGGAAGGTGAACAGCCAGGACTCGTTGCCTTGCGCCAAGACGGGACCGGCCAGGAGCATCGAGAGCAGAACGGCAACGATGGTGTACATCACGCCCTCCGTGGGACCACGAGTTTCATGGAAATATCAAGAGCGGTAGCGCTGTGCGTGATCGCACCGGTACTGATGAAGTCTACCCCCGTCTCGGCATAGGCCCGCAGATTGTCGAAGGTGATCCCTCCACTGGCTTCCGTCTCGATCGCACCGTTCACGAGTCGAACACCCTCGGCAACGGACTCCGGGATGAAGTTGTCGAACATCACGCGGTCCACGCCACCAGTTTCGAGAATGGTGCGCACGTCGTCCAGCGACTGGGCTTCGACCTCGATCTTGACGGCCACGCGATGCCGCATCTCTTCGATACAGGCCGTGATGGCCTCGCGAATGCCGCCGGCTGCCGTGATGTGATTGTCCTTGATCATCACCATGTCGAACAGGCCCATCCGATGATTCACGGCTCCGCCGGTCTGGGCAGCGTACTTGTCCAGCGCTCTCCACCCCGGAATGGTCTTGCGGGTATCCAGGATCCTGGCTCGCGTTCCGCTGATCCGATCTACATACTGGGCTGTCTTGGTGGCAACACCACTCATGCGCTGCATAAAGTTCAGTGCCGTACGCTCGGCCGCCAGCAGGGCGTGCGCCGGACCTTCTACCGTGGCCACGACGGTCCCGGCCGGTACGCGATCGCCTTCGCGAACCAATTCCACGATCTGCACACTATCCGAGAACTGACGAAAGACCAGAGGCAGGATCGGGAGTCCGCAGACCACTCCATCCTGCTTGACCAGGAACCTGGCCGACGCCGTGGCCGTCTCTGGCACCGTCATCTCGGTGGTGATGTCTCCCCGGCCGACATCTTCGTGAATGGCGAACTGGATCAAGCGGAGAATGGCGGTATCGGTAGGGAACATGCTAATCTGCTAATCTGCTAATGGGCTAATTCGCGAACGCTGCTAGATGGACAGCGGAACGAACTGGAATCGCTGTCCGTCGAAGAGCCCCTTGTCGCTCAGTTTGAGCTGGGGGATCACGAGTAACGCCATGAACGACAAGGTCATGAAGGGGGCTCGCAGGTGCGAACCGAGTTCCTTGGCGCGTCGGTCCAGGTGAATGTACTGCTTGGCAACGACTTCGCCGGGCTGATCGCTCATCAAACCGGCAAGAGGTAGTGGGAGCACCTCGGTGTGGTGGCCCAGCGCAACGGCCAAGCCGCCGGTGGACGAGATCACGGCATTGATGGCGAGCACGATCTCCGCATCGGACACACCCACGGCAACGATGTTATGGGAATCATGAGCGACCGACGAGGCAAGAGCCCCTTGCGCCAGGCCGAATCCCTTGACGTAGGCCATCGCCGGCGGTGCCGAGGCATAGCGATTCACGACCACCAGTTTTCGCACGTCCGGGTCGGTGGGCGCACCATGCTCTTCCGACGTTACAAGCTGGCCATCGTGGGCAACGATCACGCGAACCCGGCCCGTTGGAGTGTCTACTCGAAGGTCCTGTTCGACGATCTCGTTGGTCTTGAACTGATTGATCGGCTGGATCGGCACGCGGTCGAACAGCGCCTCGCCATGAGCGGATACGCGTTCCCCATTGATCCATGTTTCCAGAACATCAAAGCGATAGAGATCGTCCACCACAATGAAATCCGCCGGGTCTCCCACGCGTAGGAGGCCAACCGGAAGCCCATAGTGTTCCACCGGATGCAGACTGGCGATGCGGAGCACGTCGAACACATCGTAACCGCGTTCCACGGAATGCCGCACGTGCCGATCGATGTGACCTTCCGTGAGGAGATCCGGATGCGCATCGTCACAACAGAACATCACTTGGTCGGGATGTGATCCGATCAGCGGATGCAGGGCTTCATAATTGCGAGCAGCCGATCCTTCACGGATCAGGATCTTCATACCCGCGGCGATCTTGTCCAGCGCTTCATCCAGCGTAAAGCACTCGTGATCCGTGGTGATCCCGTGGGCCGCATAGGCGCTCGCGTCAGCCCCTTTCAACCCCGGCGCGTGTCCGTCGATCACCCGGCCGGCTTCCTTGGCAACCCGAAGTTTCTCCATCACCAGAGGGTCGGCGTGCAAGACCCCGGGCCAGTTCATCATTTCGCTCAGGTAGCGGATCCGCGGATCCGTAAAGAGCTCCTGCAGGTCGGCAACGGTGATCTCGGCACCGGCCGTTTCGAAGGACGTGGCCGGCACGCAGGAAGGGGCTCCGAAGGAGACCTTGAGTGGCACGGTCTCGGCGTTCTCGAGCATGAAACGGATGCCCTCCATCCCGCAGACGTTGGCGATCTCGTGCGGGTCGCTCACGGTGGCCACGGTTCCGTGTGGTATGGCCAGGCGGGCAAATTCGGAGGGGGCTAGCAACGATGATTCGATGTGCACATGGGCATCCACGAAACCGGGCAGGAGGTAGCGCTGTTCGGTCACCGAGGGATCGCGCGTGATCGCAGCGATCCGGCCATCTTCCACGGTGATCGTCCCGGGAAAGACCTCGCGCTGATGAATGTCCACGATCCGTCCATGGATCTGCATGGGAAGTCCTCCGTCGGTGTGAGCGTCGAATATCACTTTCGTGTGGCGTCGGCCGACCACAACAGCTTCTCTCGCAGCAGGTCGTAGTAGGTGCTGTCGGCTCGCTTGACCAGCTTCAGCGGGTGTTCACCCTTGGTGATCAGTGCTGTATCGCCGGTGCGAAGCGTGGCGATCACGCGGCCGTCGGCCACCACTTTTGCCTCCGCGTCTTCGTTCAGCACGGTGAACCGGATCTCGGAGTCGTCGCGAATGATCAGGGGACGCAGCGTAAGCGTGTGCGGAGAGATCGGCGTGATACAGAAGGCATCCGTCGACGGCACGATGATCGGTCCACCCGCCGC
The DNA here is from genome assembly GCA_024711065.1 of bacterium. GTDB lineage: Bacteria > Bacteroidota > Ignavibacteria > Kapaibacteriales > Kapaibacteriaceae > OLB6. Next base: position 12,635 of record JANJTN010000006.1, on the reverse strand, counting down.
CAGCGAGTATGCCGTGGACCCCGTAGGCGTGGTCACCATCACGCCGTCGGCTCGGTAGTCGGCAACGTGATGTTCGTTGACCAGGGCACGGAGTTCCAGGAGACGCGACTCGGAGGCCTGGTCGATCAGCACCTCGTTCAGCGCATAACCGGTCACACCGTTCACGGTCACGGTAAGCGTGGACCGATCCACCACGCGGTAGTTCCCCTTGAGGATCTGCATGAGCGATTCTTCGAGCGCTGTTACCGGGAACTCAGCCAGAAATCCCAGCTTTCCAACGTTCACACCCATGATCGGTACATCCGTACCGATCAACAGGTGGGCAGCGCCGAGGAGTGTACCATCACCGCCAAAGGTGATGACCATATCGGCATACTTCTCCATCTCGCGGGCGGAGCACGTCTCGCAGCGCTCACGCACATCGGCCCGGACAAACTCCGAGAGGCCATCTTCCAGATAGACGGTCACGCCTTCTTCGAGCAGCCGTTCCGCGGCATGCGTGGCATGGTCAACAGCATGCTCCCGCGCCGTGTAGGCCAGCAGGGCAATGGATCTCATGTGCCGGAGCCGTTCGTGGGGATGGACTTCGTGTCCAGCTCGACAAAGTTCAGCTTCAGGGTACTGATGGTCTGGTCCAGAAAGCCTTGGTCTTTCTCGGTCAGATTCCCGGCGGTCTTCTCCTTGAGGATCTCCAGGATGTCGATCACATACCGGGCGTGATCCTGATTCGGGGTGAGTTCATTGGTTGCCGGGTTCAACATCTTGCCGAGGGCGACCATGCCCTCCATCTGGAACATCTGTACCAGGGTCAGAAAAGTAGGTTTCATACCAGGAGTGTAGAGAGTTCAACAAGGTAGGGAGGAACCGTCTTGCGTTGCTCCCAGGTCTGGTGCAGAGGTACGCGCACGATCTCGTTGGACGCGATACCGATCATCACATCGGAAGCCCCTTCCAACAAGGCATCCACCGCAGCGGCACCCAAGCGGGCGCCGAGTACACGGTCGCGGACGGACGGCGAGCCCCCTCGCTGGATATGGCCGAGAATGGTGACTTTGGAGCCCAGTCCATAGCGTTCTTCGATCTGTTTGGAGAGTTCAACGGCCCCACCGAGCTCGTCGCCTTCGCCAACGATCACGATCGTCCGCTTGTCCAGACCTTGCGCCACGATGCGCTGGTAGAGCACTTCAACATCCGTAAGGGTCTCCGGCACGGCCACGAACTCGGCTCCGCAGGCAATGCCAACGTCCATGGCAATGAACCCTGCGTGACGCCCCATCACTTCGATAAAGAACAGGCGTCCATGGGAGTCGGCCGTATCGCGGATCTTGTCGATCGCCTCGGCAGCGGTATTGATGGCCGTATCATAGCCGATGGTGGTATCGGTACCCCACAGGTCGTTATCGATGGTCCCCGGCGTACCCACGATCGGGATGCCGTGTTCCAGCCAGAGTTCGTGAGCACCATGGAACGTGCCATCGCCGCCGCAGGCGATCACGCCGTCGATCCCATGGGCACGCAACTGTTCCGCCGCCTTGGCACGGCCTTCGGGCAGCAGGAACTCCGGCGAACGACTCGTCTTGAGGACGGTTCCGCCTCGGTCCAGGATGTTGGCTGTCCGGATCCGGTCCAGCACTTCATAGTGTCCGGCCATCATCCCGGCATAGCCGCCGATGATGCCGATCACTTCCAACCCGCGTTTCTCGCCAACACGCTCGACGGCGCGGACGTGGGCATTCATTCCGGGGGCATCTCCCCCGCTGGTAAAGACCGCTATGCGTTTCATACAGGCACGAAGATAGGGGGCTTGGAGCGCCTGGCATAGCCCTGAGTCCTTGGCAGAACCCGCAACTCCTTTGCCGACCCTACAGAGCCCCCTTCAATGTTACCATCTCGTAACATCTCTATTTGCATAGACTTAGCGTAGACGTTCGCGATAGATTCGCATCCGTAACAATTCTTTTACGAAGTAACATTACGATAATCAATGCATAACATTCGCGTGGTAGCCAGTGTTTGCGCCGTAGCAGTGATGCTACTGGGTTCTACTCTTGATCTCCGAGCGGGAGACCAGTCGGCGGCTTCGGTGGAGTTTGGCGAGAAAGGGATCGTTTTTCGCAATGCGGATACGTCTAGTGAGGTCCGCATGCGATTCCGTCTCCAGGCATGGAGTAACTACACGTCCCGGAGTATCCAGGACCTGTCCTTCGCGTCGCTGGACGGCTTGATCCGGCGGTCGCGTCTGCAATTCGCCGGCCATCTGTTCGACCCGAGCATCGAATTCAAGATCGAGCTCGGATTCTCGCGCTCTGACCTGGCCACGAACGCGCCGGACCATCCGAACCTGATCCTGGACGCTATCGGATACTGGAAGCCAACATCGGATCTCAAGCTCGGCTTTGGCCAGACCAAATTGCCGGGGAACCGCCAGCGCGTGATCTCGTCCTCCGAAATGGAGTTCCCGGACCGTACCAATGTGAACGGATTCTTCAACATCGACCGCGATGGTGGCTTCTTTGCAGCATGGACCCCGGTGAAGGGTTCGACCATCGTGAACCTGGCAGGTGCCGTTACCACCGGCGAAGGCCGCAACCAGCCTGCGTACGATGGATCCGGTCTGGCCTATACCGGCCGTGTCGAAGTGCTGCCATTAGGCAAGTTTTCGAACAAGGGCGACTATATCGAAGGCGACTTGTATCACGAACCCAAGCCCAAGCTTTCGCTCGCGCTCACCGGTCATTACAACGATCTGATGGGCCGCACGAGGGGTCAGCTCGGTTCGAAACTGTACGACCTTCGCTCGTCGACCGTATGGTATGCCGATGGACTGTTGAAATGGAACGGCTGGGCTCTGTATGGCGAGTGGGCGCAGCGGTCAGCAGAAGACCCGATCACATATTCCAGCGACAGCTCAAAGACGGCCGCCGTGTTTGTGGGAGACGGCTATATGGGCCAGGTCTCGTACACCTTCCCGTTCATGCTCTCCATCGCCGGTCGCTATGGTGTGGTGAATGCCAATGATCAACTGGCAGGCAATTCTGCCTACATCCGTTCAACGATGTATGCCGGTTGTATCACCTACTACATCAACGGACACCGCATCAAGACGCAGCTGGAAGTTGGGGCAGACATCGAAGAAGATCTCAACACCGGAACCGAACTGGAGTCCACAGCACATGCCCGTTTCAACGTCGAGATCGGCATTTAACGCGGATTGCGCACTGTACTGCAGGTTACGTCTCGGTAACATCGGCTCGCACTGCATTTCAACACGGTAGTTTTGCTGGCTCAATCCTCCCCACCCAAAACCCTAACGAATCGTATGATGAATTTCTTCAAACATGCCGTTGTGCTCCTGCTTGTAGCCACGGCAGCGGCCATGGCCGCCCCCAAGCAACGCATTACCATCAAGGGCTCGGACACCATGGTGATCCTGGTGCAGCGGTGGACCGAAAAGTACACCGGCAAGGCTACGGCCGAATTCCAGGTCACCGGCGGCGGCTCCGGAACGGGCATCGCGGCGCTGATCAACGGCACCACGGACATCTGCGCTTCGTCGCGGCCCATGAAGCCGGCAGAGATCTCCCAACTCAAGGAGAAGACCGGATATGCCGGTATGGAGATCCGCGTGGCACGGGACGGCCTGTCCGTCTACACGCATGCGTCCAACAAGGTCAAGCAGCTGACCATCGATCAGCTGTCCAAGATCTTTACCGGCAAGATCACCAACTGGAAGGACGTTGGCGGTGCCGATGCCAAGATCATCCTGTACTCCCGCGAGAACAACTCCGGCACGTACGAGTTCTTCAAGGAGCATGTGCTGAACAAGCAGGACTTTGCCTCCAGTGCCCAGCATATGGCCGGAACGGCTGCCCTGATCAATGCCATCTCCAAGGACAAGAACGGGATCGGCTATGGTGGAGCTGCCTACGCCAAGAACGTCAAGGCACTCGCCGTTGCCGAACGGGAAGGGGCTCCGTACGTCACACCAAATAAAAAAACGATCTTGAGTGGCGAATACCCGATCTCGCGATTTTTGTACTTCTATCTGAGCCAACGCCCGGATGGCGAGATCAAGAAGTTCGTGGACTGGGTTCTGTCGCCCTCCGGACAAAAGGTTGTTTCAGACGTCGGTTATTATCCGCTCAAGAAGTAGCGCTGCTTGCATCCGTTCAAGAAGATCAAACGACATCCCTTTGAGCCGGTGGCCGAATGGTCCATCCGGCTCATTGCGTCGTTTTCCATCATTCTCATCTTCCTGATCTTCCTGTTCGTGTTCCGCGAGGCCGCGGGACTCTTCACACCGGATGCGCCTGCCGGGCCATCACAGCAAGCCCCCTCCTCAGAATCGACGAGCTCATCTCCGCAGCAGGAATCCTACGGTGAGGACCTGCAGCAGGAGTCTTACGGAGGCGACCTGCAGCAGGAATCCTACGGCGAGGATCTGCAGCAGGAGTCCTATGGCGACGACCTGCAGCAGGAATCCTACGGCGAGGATCTGCAGCAGGAATCCTACGGTGGCGACGTGGCCGAAGGCGAGCACGTTCTCTACGTTCCTCGCAATCCGAACTATCCCGAGATCTACAACTCCGAGACCGGGATGCTGCCGGCCGATATCGACGAGATCCCCGGCGAACAGGCACCGGCGGTCGTGGAGAAAGCCCCGGGAGGTCTGCTGGACAATTTGCTTGGCGACACGTGGCAGCCTGTGAGTGAGCAGCCAAAGTTCGGCGTCTGGCCGCTCGTGATCGGTACGTTGAAGACCACGCTCATTGCCATTGCTCTCGGCGCACCGCTCGGTATTCTGGCGGCACTGTATACGGCGTTCTTTGCTCGCCGGCGCGTCCGCGAGATCGTCAAGCCGGCGATCGAACTTCTGGCCGGCTTCCCATCCGTTGTGATCGGCTTCTTCTGTCTGGTCACCGTAGCGTCCTTCCTGCAAGAGACCTTTGGCATGGAGTATCGCCTGAATGCCATTGTTGGTGGGATCGGTCTGTCTCTGGCCGTGATCCCGATCGTGTATTCGATCGCCGAAGATGCCTTGAATGCCGTTCCCAAAACTCTTCGAGAAGCATCGCTGGCGCTAGGCTCCACCGAATGGCAAACGGCGTATCGCGTGATGCTGCCGGCAGCCGCACCAGGTGTGATCGCGGCAGTGATCCTGGGTATCGGCCGCGCGTTTGGCGAGACCATGATCGCGATCATGGCTACCGGTAACGCTCCGATGGAATCGTGGAACATCCTGACACCAGCACGAACCTTTGCCGCAACCATCGGATCGGAAATGGGCGAAGTGGTGTGGGGATCCGAACACTACGGCATTCTGTTCCTTCTGGGCACCGTGTTGTTCGTGGTCAGCTTCGGCCTGAATGCCCTTACCGAGCTGTACGTGAAGAAACGCCTCATCAAGAAGTTCCAGGGACACTGATGCAAGCCCCCTTCACATCGCATCATACGGTATCCAAGCGCGTGCTGGGGCTCTTTGCCATCGGCATTGCGCTTACGGCTACCGTAGCGGTGCTGGGTGTGATCCTGGGCATGCTGGCCGACTTTGCCGTGAAGGGCGGTCCGGAGCTGACGTGGTCGTTCCTCACCGAGTATCCCCGCAACAGCAACATGGAGGGCGGCATCTTTCCGGCGCTGGCCGGCACCACGTTCCTGGTGTTGCTGATGACGCTGATGGGCGTGCCCATCGGAACAGCTACGGCCATTTACCTTACGGAGTTTGCGCGGCAGGATTCGTGGTTCGCTCGTAGCGTGCGCTTTGCCGTGAACACGTTGGCCGGCGTTCCGTCCATCGTGTTCGGCCTCTTCGGTGTGGGCTTCTTTGTGCAGTTCGTTGGTAAGGGGCTTGATACGGCGTCGGGCTCGAGTGTGTTTGGCGACGGCTCGTTGCTGTGGTGCGCAGCCACACTGGCTGTGCTCACCCTACCGGTGGTGATCGTTGCCGTCGAAGAAGCCTTGAGGGCCGTACCACGTGAGTTGCGCGAGGCTTCGCTGGCCTTGGGCGCAACCCGCTGGCAGACCATCACCAAGGTCGTGCTCCCGAACGCCGTCAGCGGGATCCTGACCGGATCGATCCTGGCCGTTGGCAGAGGTGCCGGTGAGGTAGCCGCCATTCTGTTTGTTGGCGTTACGTATTCAGCAGAGAGTCTGCCGGACGCCGTCACCGAGAAGTTCATGCACTTGGGATACCATTTGTACGTGTTGGCTACGCAATCTCCCGACGTTGAAGCCACACTCCCGCTACAGTATGCCACCACCATTGTTCTGCTCGGCCTTACCTTTCTATTGAACTTTTCAGCGATCTACCTGCGGTCGCGACTGCGGCGGCGCTGACCCGATCCATCATGGCCAAAGAGTACCCCACCAAGATCACGGCAACCGACTTCTCCATGTACTATGGGCAGAAGCAGGCGCTGCATAACATCTCTATCACTGTGCCGGAGCGACGGGTAACGGCGTTCATCGGTCCATCGGGTTGCGGTAAGTCCACCTTTCTGCGTTCAATGAACAGGATGAACGACCTGATCGACGGCACTCGCCACGAAGGTGGGATGGTGATCGACGACGTGGACGTGTATGATCCGACGGTGGATGTATCGACCCTGCGTCGAAAGATCGGCATGGTCTTCCAGAAGTCCGTGCCGTTCCCGAAGTCGATCTTCGAGAACATCACCTACGGTCTGACCCTGCTGGATCGGCGGTCGAAATCCGACCTGGAGCAGGTGGTCGAAGAGAGTCTACAGCGCGCCGCCCTCTGGAACGAGGTGAAGGACCGTTTGCATCACTCGGCGCTTGGCCTTTCCGGTGGACAGCAACAGCGTCTCTGCATTGCCAGAGCGGTGGCCGTGAACCCCGAGATCCTGTTGATGGATGAACCGTGTTCGGCGCTGGACCCGATCTCCACCGGCAAGGTCGAGGAACTGATCACGGAACTCAAGGACACGTACACGATCGTTCTGGTAACCCACAACATGCAGCAAGCGGCCCGGGTGAGCGATTATACCGGCTTCTTCCTGATGGGACACCTGATCGAATTCGATCGCACGCGAACCCTGTTCACCAGTCCGGCCAAGAAGGAGACGGAGGACTACATCACCGGCCGGTTCGGTTAAGGAACAACCATGAACAAACCCTTTGAAGAGAATCTCGACAAACTGCGCACGCGGCTGATCCGCATGGGCAGCCTGGTCGAAGAGCAGGTAGAATTCGCCTTCCGAGCCCTTCGTGAGGGCAATACCGAGTTAGCGCGCATCGTGGTGGATCGAGACGACAAGGTCGACAAGCTCGACCTCAAGATCGACAAGCAGTGTCAGCGCATCTTCGCCCTCAATCAACCGGTTGCCAGCGATCTGCGCCTGCTGCTGGCCGCGATCAAGATCAACAACGAGCTGGAGCGGATCGGCGACATGGCCGTAGACGTTTCGCGCACGGCGATCTCGCATCCTTCCGCCGTAGCCCTTGCCGCCCAGATCGGACTGGATCGGCTGTCTGCCGCCGTCCACACCCTGCTGAAAGGCAGCATCGACGCCTTCATCAACAACGACCCCGACCTGGCGGCGCATCTTTTGCCGGCCGACACCACGGTGGACTCACTCAGTGTGGAACTGCAGGGGGCTCTCACGGATGTGATGATGGCGTCGCCCTCTTCGGTCAAGGATGGCGCGCAGCTGTTGATCTGCATTCATGCCATGTCCCGCATGGCCGATCATGCCACCAACATCGCCGAGAACGTGATCTTCCTGGTGCGCGCCAAGCTCGTGCGTCATCGGTCCGTGAACGAGGATTCGATCGACTTCAGCACGTTGCTGGACGAGCCGGACGCCGACGATGCCTCCGACGAGGCCAAGGCCTGAGCACGTCGGCCGACCTTCGTAGATTGCGGCTCTTTTTGAAGCGTCTACGACCGCAATGCCACGCACTACCAAGGGCTTGATCCTGGCCGGCGGAAGCGGAACGCGCCTTCATCCGATGACGGCCGCGTTCTCCAAGCAACTCCAGCCGATCTACGACAAGCCGATGATCTACTATCCACTGTCCACGCTGATGATGGCGGGGATCCGTGATGTGCTGATCATCTCCACGCCGCAGGATACGCCGGTCTTCGAACGGCTGCTGGGCGATGGCTCGCGCTATGGGATCGAGATCTCCTATGCGGTCCAGAACGCCCCCCGCGGCATCGCCGAAGCCTTTGTGATCGGTGAATCGTTCATCGGATCCGATCAGGTGTCGCTGATCCTGGGCGACAACGTCTTCTACGGCAAGATGGATTTCTACCGCGAAGCGATCGCGGCCAACGAGGGTGCCACCATCTTCGGTTATCCCGTGCAAGACCCCGAGCGCTATGGCGTGGTAGAGGTCGACGCCACCGGCGCTGTTCGGTCCATCGAAGAGAAGCCCACCAAGCCCCGTTCCAACCTTGCCATACCCGGACTGTACGTGTACGACGCCGATGTGTGCACGATCGCCAAGGGGCTTGCCCCTAGCGCCCGCGGAGAGATCGAGATCACGGGTGTTCATCAAGCCTATCTCAACGCCGGGCGGCTGAGTCTCCGGCAGCTGGGACGCGGCATTGCCTGGCTCGATACGGGCACGCCAGAGAGCATGCTCGAAGCCAGCACCTTTATTCACGCGATCGAGAAGCGCCAGGGTCTGAAGATCGGATGCCTGGAAGAAGTGGCCCTGACGCAGGGCTTTCTCTCCAGAGATGCCTATGCTGCAAGCATCGCGCAGCTGCCTCCATCGGCCTACCGCACGTATTGTGAACGTTTGATCGACTAATGGCCAAGCCTACCAATCTCCGCACCATCACAACGGTGATCCAGAGCTCGTTCCAGGAGTTCTTCAGTCGGTCGTCGTCGGCCGGCATCGTGATCCTGATCTCAACGGCCATTGCCATGTTGTGGGTGAATTCGCCAATGGGCGAGAGCTACTTCCACCTGCTGCACGAGCATGTGAACGTGCAGCTGTTCGACTGGTCGTTCGGCTTCACGGTGGAGCACTTTGTGAACGACGGCTTGATGGTGATCTTTTTCCTGGTGGTCGGGCTCGAGATCAAGCGCGAGATCCTGGTGGGCGAGTTGTCGTCCACCCGCAAGGCCATGCTGCCCATGATCGCCGCCTTGTTCGGGATGATCGGTCCCGGCGCCATCTTTGTGGCCTTCAACCTTGGCTCCCCAACCGTGCATGGCTGGGGCATTCCCGTGGCCACCGACATCGCCTTTGCCCTTGGGATCCTGGCGTTATTGGGTAACCGTGTCCCGCTGGCCCTGAAGGTGTTCCTGGCAGCACTCGCTATTGTGGACGATCTTTTGGCCGTACTGGTGATCGCCTTGTTCTACACCAGTGCTCTGAACTATACGGCGTTGGCCGCCGGCGCTCTGCTGGTGGTGATCCTGTACGGCGGCAATCGACTGGGCATCAAGACCGTGAAGTTCTACGGCTTTTTCGGTCTGTTGCTCTGGATCGCCGTGCTGTATTCCGGCATCCACGCCACCATCGCCGGCGTACTCTTGGCGCTGACCATTCCTGCCGAGGCGCGGCTCGACACCTCGGTCTTCACCAGCCGGGCGCGCGCGTTGATCGATCGGATCTCGAAACGCGTGGAGTCGGACGAGGAAGAAGGTGCGCAGCTCGACCAGGTCCACGCGCTCGAAGACATGTGCGAGGCCGTTCAGTCTCCCCTCGCCCGCATGGAGCACGGCCTCTCCGGCTGGGTCTCCTTTGTGATCATGCCCGTCTTTGCCCTGGCCAATGCCGGTGTGCGCCTCGATCCCTCGCTCCTCACCGAAATGGGAAGCCCCGTCGGGCTTGGCATCATTCTCGGACTCTTCATTGGCAAACAAGTCGGCGTGTCGTTTGCCGTCTGGCTGTCGGTCAGACTCGGCATTGCCGAGTTGCCGGATCGCGTATCGATGCGGCAGATCTACGGGGTTGGCGTGCTGTGCGGTATCGGGTTCACCATGGCGCTCTTCGTGGCCAATCTGGCCTTCCCCGCTTCGCACGCCCTGGATGTGTCCAAGCTCAGCGTCTTAGTGGGCTCGGCGATCTCGGCCATCATTGGTTCGCTAATGCTCAGAGCCTGGTTGCCGGCACCGAAGGGGGCTTCGGCATGATGATCTACGAGGTTCGGGTCAGTCTCGACGCTTCCGTTGCAGACGCCTGGCTCGACTGGATCGGCCCTCACATGCAACACGTGGTGGACACCGGCTGCTTTACCGATGCCACTCTTGAACGGGTGATCGATCCGCCCGAGGACCGATCGGTCTTTCGCGTGCGTTACAGCTTTGGCCACCTTGCCGACCTGCGGCGCTACGAAGCAGACTTCGCCCCGGCGCTGCGGGAGGAGGGTCTGCGGAAGTTTGGCACTGCCATGCAGGCCACGCGATCGGTGTCGGAAGTGACCATGGCATCTGAGGCCGACCATGGAGCCTGACGGACAACGCCATCTTACCTCGCGTCTGCTCCGTAGGGTGAACATCCTCCTGCGCCGGCTGAGCCGCACGCTGACGTCGCTGATCAATCGCGCCTCCATCTACCGTTTTACCGACGACGCGCTTCTGCTGAGCTCGTCGTTGGCCGGCATTGTTGTGGGCTTTGTGATCGTGGTCTATCACAAGGTGCTGGAGTTGTTCGAGTTCGGACTCCATCTGCTGGCACCTGGTGCCTGGGAGACCATCACTGCTTCAAAACTGGCGTGGACGGCGTTTTTGTTGCCGCTGATCACGGCCGCCGGCGGCCTGGTAGTGGGATTGCTCAAACGGTCGGTCTTGTTTGCCGGCGTCCAACACCGAGGACTGGCCTCTGTGACCGCGTCGTTGCAGGACACGGCAAGCCCCCTCACGTGGCGTCACGCCCTGCATGCCATCGTGCTCTCTTCGGTGTCGATCGCTTCCGGCGGCGGCGCTGGTCGTGAAGCACCAACCGTGGTGCTGGGTTCGGCGGTGGCCTCGGGTCTTGCACGCTTAGGGCAGATGGATCGGCGACACGTGCGTGTCCTCGGAGCGGCGGGCGCAGCGGCGGCCATCTCGGGGATCTTCAACGCACCCTTGGGCGGTATCCTGTTCAGTGTGGAAGCCATTACCGGTGAACTGCGGGCACGCACGTTCCTACCCATCGTGATCGCCTCCGTTCTGGCCACCACCACCGTACGGACGCTGCTCGGCAGCGATCCGCTGTTGGTAGCACCGTTGAATACGCATGTTGCCTTGCTGGACTATCCCCTGCTTACGCTGGCGGGCATCGCCAGTGCCTTTGTGGCAGCCTTCTATCTACGTACCTATCGCAGTGCCCACAAGCGCACCGTTCGGCGGCTGGAGCGGTTTCCGGAAGTGATCCGACCCGCGATCGGCGGCCTGATCGCCGGCCTTCCACTGATCTTTCTGCCGTGGCTGCTGGAAACCACCTACCGACCCATCAACATGGCGATCAGTGGCTCGATGAGCAGTATATGGTGGATCGGCGTGCTGCTCGCCGTGGCCACCATTGCACTCAAGCCGATCACCAACGCCGTCACGCTGGCCTCGGGCGGTGAAGGCGGCACATTCGCACCGGTCATGAAGGTGGGTGCCCTGTTCGGCTTCGTGTTCGGCGTGTTGCTCTCCCTGCTCATTCCAACCACGCCCGTGGGATTGTATGCCGTGGTCTGTGCCGGTGCGGTGTTGGCCGGATCCTTCCGCGCCCCGCTGACCGGCGGTATTCTGTTGTTCGAGGTCTCCGGCAACTACGAGCTGCTGCTACCGCTGCTCTTCTCGTCTGTGGTCTCGGTCTACATCGTCCGTCGACTGAAGGTTACCACCTTCAACTCGCTGGAGGACCACGACGATCTGGGGACGCGCACAACATGAGCAAGCATCTGCAGATCTCGCTGACCACCGCGTACGGACGCAAGAATCTGGAGGCTCTCTCCGGCACACTGCTGCTGGCCTTCATGGTGGAACACTTTCTGGCCAACCTGATGTTGCTCTGGCCCGATGCAGCACCCTATCAGTGGTACACGAATACGTTGGGGCGATCCATCGTGGTCAGGGGGCTCGAAGTGGCGCTGTTCGCCTTGTTCGTCGTACACATCGGCATTGGCCTGCACATGCGCGTTCAGCATCGCCGCCTGTTGCAGCGCCATCCCGAAGCACCCCGACCAAAGGCGATCTCCACGCGGTTCGTTGGGTGGACGGGGCTGATCATTCTGGTCTTCCTGGTGATCCACCTGTGGCGATTCTTCGTGCCCAACCGCGTTGAACAGCTCGAGGGCTTCGACCTGTACCAGCAGGCGCACCTGGCCTTCGCAAACCTGTGGTATACGCTGTTCTATACGGTCAGCATGGTAGCGCTGGCCTCCCACCTGCGGCATGGGATCCGCAGTGCCCTCTTCAGCTTTCGTTTCATCCCAAAACCACTGCTACCCAGGATCCGCATGGTGCTCAGCTGGATCGGTTTTGGCACCTCCATCGGCCTGGCCTACATCGCCCTGCATATCTACGTGCTGAGTGTGATCCGATAGTCTTCGACCGGAACGCCGCCGATCAGATGTTCCTGAATGATACGCTCCAGCACCTTGGGTGTGCAGGAGTGATACCACACGTTATCGGGGTGGACCACAGCGATGGGACCCATCACGCACACCCGTAGACAGTTGG
>JANJTN010000041.1 GCA_024711065.1 bacterium | reverse complement strand
CCAGGTGTTGGTACCGACCACATTCTGTCCCGGCGCTCCCGTGTTCACAGGCTCGCCCAACATGCTCTGCATGGCCGCCGATGCGTTCGGCAGGAATGGGGCAAACAAGACCGACAGCGTCCGAATGGTTTGCAGGCATACGTTCATCGTATGGGCTGCGTCGGACGGGTCGTCCTTAATAGCCTTCCAGGGGGCTTTGTCGTTGAAATACTTGTTGGCTGCACGAGCCACGTTCATGGCCTCGGTGGCAGCATCGCGAAACCGAAAGGCATCCAGGTTCTTGCCCACCAACTCGATGCCTTGCTGTACGGCTGCGCGTAGGGCCTGCTCCTGTTCATCGGCACCTACATGGCCATCTTCGTTGGGAACGGATCCACCAAAGTTCTTCTGGGTGAACTGCACTACGCGGTTGACGTAGTTGCCCAGAATGGCCGCCAGTTCGTTGTTGGTGCGGGTCTGATAATCGCGCCAGGTAAAGTCGCTATCGCGGGTCTCCGGCATGTTCATCGTGAGCACATACCGCAGGATATCCACGTGCTGTGGTTCCGGGAAGTCCGTGAGGTACTGCACCAGATCGATGGCCCAGTTGCGACTCTTGGAGAATTTCTGGCCTTCCAGATTCAGGAATTCGTTGGCGGGAACGTTCGTGGGCAGGATGTATCCCTCGTCGGCGCGCGTGTGCAGCAGGATCGGAAAGATGATCGTGTGGAACACGATGTTGTCCTTTCCGAGGAACGCCGTGTAGACCGTGTCGGGATCGCACCACCATTTCTTCCACAACTCGGGGTCGCCCTGAGCCTGAGCCCATTCTTTGGTGGCCGAGATGTAGCCGAGGACGGCCTCGAACCACACATAGAGTACCTTGCCGTCGGCATCCGGAACAGGAACGGGGATCCCCCAGGTCATGTCGCGTGTAGCGGCGCGCTCGGCCAGGCCTTGCTTGACCCATGACCGAGACTGCTGGACCACATTGTCCTTCCAATGGGCCGCATGATTCTCGATGTATGCGTGGATCCAGTCCTGAAACGCATCCAGGCGGAAGTACCAGTGCTTGGTCTTGCGCACCACCGGCGTTTGTCCGCTGACGATGGATCGTGGACTCTTCAGGTCGAGCTGGTTGTAGTAGGCACCACAGTTGTCGCACTGATCGCCACGGGCCTTGTCGTATCCACAGTTCGGGCAAATGCCCTCCACGTAGCGATCGGGCAGGAAGATCGCCGCTGCCTCATCATAGAACTGGTCTTCTTCTCGCTCGGTGAGAAGCCCCTTTTCAAGCCAGACCGAAAAGAACTCGCGAGCCGTGTCGAAATGCACGTCGGCCGTGGTTCTGCCGTACTGATCAAAGGCGATCCCGGCGCCGGCCAGAGCCTGCGCGTTTGCCGTATGGTAGCGGTCCACCAGCTCCTGTGGAGACATGCCTTCTTTCTCGGCGGCGATCGTGATGGCCACCCCATGCTCATCGGACCCGCAGATGTATAACGTCTCGCGTCCGGCCAGGCGGCAGTACCGCGCGTAGATGTCGGCAGGTAGCGTGGAGCCAACAACATTACCCAGATGGGTGATGCCGGAAGCGTACGGAAGAGCAGAGGTGATGAGGTAGCGATTCAAGGGCTTGATAGCTTAGGGCTTGAGGGCTTGAGTCATTCGTAGAGAACGATGTCGGTTGCGACCCTGGTAGCCGTGGCATCGTCGGTGAGGCGCTGAATGAGGATCAGGGCAAACTCAAAGGCCGTACCGGCACCGCGGCTGGTGATGATGTTGTCGTCCTCCACCACACGGTCCTGAGAGTAGGCATACACCTTCAGGTCTTCAGCAACGGACGGATGCGACGTGATGGTAGCGCCTGCCTTGAGCAGGCCGAACTCGTGCAGCACGCGAGGCGCAGCGCAGATCGCGCCGATCAGGCGTTTTTTGTTGCGATGCCGCGCCAGGATGTGGGCCAGGCTGTCGTTGTCGATCATGTTCGACACGCCAACACTGCCGCCCGGCAGTACGATGGCGTCGTACCAGTCATCGTCATCGATGGAGTCGATGGCCATGTCCGGGATGATCCGCGTGCCTCGGGCGCACGTGACCATGTCGCCGTCGCCGGCAACGGTCACGTCCAGACCCGCACGCCGGAGCATGTCGATGATGATCACGGCTTCCATGTCTTCGGTGCCGTTCGAGATGGGAACGAGGATGGTCATAGTGACCCGCAAATTAGCAGATTGCAGGGTCTCATACAGGAATGCCTTCATGCGCTCATGGCTACGACCCTTTGTGCAGAGATACCTCGATCCTGCGGACAGTTTGGAGAACGGCTTCGCCTGCTCCTGCGCGGAGATAGTGGTTGGCCCCCTGGCAGGAGTCTCGTTCTGGAAGGTCGACGTAACGGGCTACGTCTTTAGCCTGGGTACGTCGGAAACGAACTATACCCTGATCTTCGGCATCTCGTTCTAGTCGTTGTCGGCTTCGTTCTGCTCTGGGCCGGCTGTTCCCGGGTTCTCTGTCCCTGGACTCGCTGCTCGCTGCTCGGTACTCGCTGCTCCAAGATGCGGACGCATGATCTTGCCACCTTCGTGACCGGCAAGACCGATGACCACGCACCCGGCAAGGCCCACCATCAGATACGCAGCCGTGATCAGGCGCTGCAGAGAAGCCTGTCGTGGAAACTGGAACAACACCAGCAATGCCAGAACCAGTCCGATCACGGTCAGCGTCATGGCCGTTTCGGCCAGCTCCTCGTGCTCGTGGACCTGGTTGTCGTTAACCCAGCTGACCTTGTCTTCGACGATATCCTCGGCGCCCTCGCCGGTGAAGTTGGCCGGGAAAACAGCAAGGCCGGTGACCACGTAGATCACCAGACCGGTCTTGCGGATCACATCACTCTTCAAGAGAAGTCCACCCAGTACGATCAGAACACCGATCGCGGTTCCGATGATCGGAATGTGGTTGAACCACAGGTGCAGTTGGAGTTGGTCGAACATGATCACTCCCATTCAATGGTTGCAGGGGGCTTGGAAGAGATGTCGTATACCACGCGGTTGATACCGCGTACTTCATTGATGATGCGATTGCTCATGCGAGCCAGCACATCATACGGCATGTGATACCAGTCGGCCGTCATGCCGTCCACACTCGTTACGGCTCGTAAGCCGCACACAAACTCATACGTGCGTTCATCGCCCATCACGCCAACGGTCTGAACCGGCAGCAGAACGGCGAAGGCCTGCCAGATCTCGTCGTACAGTCCGGCCTTCCGGATCTCGTCGAGATAGATCTCATCGGCTGCACGAAGAATGTCGGCTTTCTCCTTGGTGACCTCTCCAGGGATCCTGATCGCCAGACCGGGTCCCGGGAAGGGATGGCGCTTGACGAACCAATCCGGCACACCGAGCTCTCGACCAACAGCACGCACCTCGTCCTTGAAGAGCTCTCGGAAGGGCTCGATGAGCTTCAGGTTCATGCGGTCTGGCAAGCCCCCTACATTGTGATGGGTCTTGATGGTGACCGACGGACCTTTGATGCTCACGGATTCGATCACATCGGGATACAGCGTGCCTTGTGCGAGGAACTGCGCATCGCTGAACTTCTTGGCTTCCACCTCGAAGAGTTCGATGAAGGCGTTGCCGATGATCTTGCGCTTCTTCTCTGGGTCGGTAACGCCGTCGAGACGGCCCATGAAGATCTCCTCGCCGTTCACGAGGTCCACCGACATGTCGAAGTGCTCTTTGAAGAGTCGTACGATCTGCTCGGATTCTCCTTGGCGCATAAGACCGCTGTCCACGTGAATGCAATGCACCCGATCGCCGATGGCCTTGTGCAACAACACCGCTGCTACGGTAGAGTCCACACCACCGCTCAGGGCACAGATCACGCCACCATCGCCAACCACTCTTCGGATCTCGTCGATCGCGGCATCGATGAAGTGGGCCGCGTTCCAGTCGGCGGAACATCCACAGATATCCACCACGAAATTCTTGAGTAGCGTGGTTCCCTGCGACGTGTGGTGTACTTCCGGGTGGAACTGCACACCCCAGATCCGCATGTCAGGGTTGCGGATGGCGCAGATCTCGGCGTTCTCCGTGTGACCTACTCGCTCAAAGCCCGGCGGTGTTGCCGTCAGATGGTCGCCGTGGCTCATCCAGACCTGTGTGGTGGGTCCCACGCCCTTGAAGAGATCCGTGTCGTCGTCGATCTGCAGGGTTGCGCGACCAAACTCCCGTCTGGCGGCCTTGTCTACCGCTCCACCCAGCTGATAGGCGATCAGCTGCAGTCCATAGCAGATCCCGAGCACTGGCACGCCGAGCCCGAACACATTGAACGACGGATGCGGCGCTCCCTCGGCGTACACGCTGCTGGGTCCGCCCGACAGGATGATCCCCTTCGGCGCAAGACCCTTGAGGGTGTCTTCGCTGATCGAAAAGGGATGGATCTCGGCGTACACTCCCGCTTCGCGCACTTTGCGGGCGATCAGCTGCGTGTACTGCGATCCAAAATCAAGAATGACGATGCGTTCGTTGTGCTGCATGGGAAAGGACGATGAGCGAGGGGTTACGGGTTAGGGGCGAGGGGTTATCAAGCGCTTGAACGCTTGAGCATTTGAACGTTTGAACGCTTGAGCATTTGAACGTTTGAACAATTGAGCGATTGAACATTGATGCATTAGTGCATCAGTGCATTAGTGCATTAGTGCATCAGTGCATGAGTGCATTTACAACGCTCCAAGATCGAAGAGATAATTCAGGCCAAGACCTCCGGAGACCATCTTGGGGTTGAATTCGTCGGAGCCGCCATCAAAGTAGTCCTTGTTATACAGACCCGTAACCATGTAGCCACCGCGGATCAGAACATTCAGCTGGCCAAGGTCAGACTCCAGCACGGTGATCATTCCGCCGAGACGCAGCTCGATGGATGGCGAGGAAAGGTTGTCCGTGGTTCCGGCGATGGACGACAGGTCCGTGCCAGCCACGTTGCTTACGTTATACGCCATCGGAAAACCGAAGGCAGCACCGATGGTCACGCCACTCAGATACAGGCTCGGAGCGATGGAGAAGTAGCTTGGTTTGAAGATGAAGGTGTTCTCGTCGGTAGCTGCCGACTCAGATTCCGGCCGCATACGGAAGGAGTAGGTAGCGTACTCAAGGTCCAGGATCGCCCCGGCACCGGAGCTCTTGCTGAACATGAACTTGAAGGTTACGCCAAGATCCGGGATCGCATGGAAGTTGAACCCGGTCTTGGCCCCCTCCTGGATGTTCCCGGCATTGGTTCCACCCTTGAACAGCAGCGACGGTCCAAGATAGATCTGCTTCATCTGAGCTTCAGCCGGAGCAGCCACGGCTACGAGTACCGCCAACACGATCAAAGCCTGTTTCATAGCACTATCCAGAAGATGTGAGAAAACGAACGTTCGCTTATTCGAACATGAGTGCATCAGTGTATCAGTGCATTCGAGCATTGGTGCATCAGTGCATTCGAGCATTAGTGCATCAGTGCATCAGTGCATCAGTGCATCAGTGCATTAGTGCATTAGTGCATTAGTGCATCAGTGCATTAGTGCATTAGTGCATCAGTGCATTTACATCTCCACGTACTCCAGATCCTTGCCAAAGGTCTCGTGCAGCAGGTACCATCCGAGGAATGCCAGGGTCATGGTGCCGATACCAACGATGATCGCGCTGCCGATCAGTGGCTGGCCCGCAAACATGGTTTCCGCACCCGGAAGGGTGCCTGTGCGCAGTGCGCCAAAGATCAGCAGTGCCGGTGCCAAGGCTCCACGCACAAAATTCGGAACTGTGGTGGCAACAGTGGCACGAAGATTCGTCCCGAACTGCTCCGCCGCTGTGGTCACGAACACGGCCCAATAGCCGGATCCAAATCCCATTAGGGCGCACTGCCAGTACGTAAGCTCCGCCGAACGCTCCGGCGTTAGGAGATACCAGGCAATGATGCCGCTGAGCAGCGCAAGGAACAGGCCGACCGTCCGTTTACGGCTCTTCAGCCATTGGCTGATCAGACCGCTCACCAGATCACCGGCCGAGAGGCCCACATAGCACCACATCACGGCTTGTCCGGCCACAACGGTAGCCGACGAGCCCGAGGCCGCCGTGAGTTCCGGAGAGAACGTCACCAGGATGCCCACCACGTACCAGATGGGTACGCCGATGGCAATGCAGGCCACATAGATCATCAGGCGGTGCGGCTTGAGCATCATCAGCAGGTTGCCGCGCGCCACAGGGTGACTGTCCATCCGCTGGAACATGCCGGACTCGTGTACGCGCACGCGCAGTGCCAACAGTGCCAGTCCCATCAAGCCCCCTGCCACGAATGCCGTTCGCCAATCGAACCATTCATGGACAAAGTAGGCGGCCACGGCTCCCAGAATACCCATCGACGCTACGATCGTGGTTCCGTAGCCGCGGCTATGGCGGGGCATGATCTCGGCCACCAGGGTAATGGCCACGCCCAGCTCTCCGGCCAGGCCAATGCCACCCAGGAACCGGAACAGAGCATACATCGGCACGCTGCTCACAAAAGCGTTGGCGATGTTCATCAGGGAGTACAGCAGAATGGAACCCAGAAGCACGGACAAACGCCCACGCTTGTCGGCCAGCACGCCGAACAGGATACCGCCCAGCAGCATGCCGATCATCTGCCATTGCAGTACCTGCTCGCTGGCAGCCATCAGGCTGGCCTCGGGGACGCCAATGCCGCGCAGCGAATCCAGCCGCACGATAGAGAACAGGATCAGATCGTAGATGTCCACAAAGTACCCCAGACCGCAGACCAGCACGGTCAACCAGATCCTTGGGGTCATGAAGGGGGCTGAGGCCGGCGCCGCGCTCATGTGTGCGAGCCTCCCGGCAGCTGGAGTGGATCGAATGCCAGCGGCAGTAGTGCCGAGAGCGTGGTGCGCAGCTCGGCACCGGACAGGGTGCGGCACACCACCAGGAGATCCGTTGCGAACTCGGCCAGAACCTGACGACACGCACCACAGGGCATGGTGGGCTCTACGGTGTCGGTGATCACCACGCAGGCAATGATCTCGCGCTGTCCGGCGGCCGTGGCTGCGGTAACGGCGGACCTCTCGGCGCACTGTGTGAGACCGTAGGAGGCGTTCTCGACGTTGCAGCCGACGTGAATACCGCCATGACGGTCGATCAACGCTGCTCCGACAAGGAATCGGGAGTACGGTGCGTACGCCCGCTCCCGTGCCATAGCGGCAGCCGCGATGGCCTGGTTCAGGATCGCCGGATCGGGTTCGGTGTTGTAGGTTGCCGTCATGCGAGCCACCAAAGATACCACGCGTATCCGCTCCCTACTCCTGCGGTGGTACCGCAAGCATGCCCGTGCATTCCCCTGGCGCGAAGCCTCTGCGGGGGCCTATCTGATCCTGGTCAGCGAGATCATGCTGCAACAGACGCAGGCACCACGGGTAGCCGAACTCTTGCCGGCATTCCTGGATCGCTTCCCTTCGGTGCATCATCTGGCACAGGCCACCAATGCCGAGGTGATCCGCGCCTGGAAGGGATTGGGATACAACAATCGAGCACTGCGCCTGCGCGACGCTGCGAGGGCGATCGTGGCCGATCATGGTGGCTCGATCCCCCGGGATCCGGAGCTGTTGATCACCCTTCCCGGGATCGGACCGTACGCAGCCGCGTCGATCGCTGCCTTTGCCTTCGACGTTCCCACGGTGGTGGTGGACGTGAACGTGCGGCGCGTATACAGTCGCCTCGCTTCTCCTCAGCCCCTTACCACCGATCTACTCCCCGACGACATGGTTCGCCAGTTCGGCAGCCACATGCTTCCGCGCAGGACCCCACCTTCCGAGTGGTACAATGCCGTGATGGAGTTGGGAGCAACGGTCTGTATGGCACGGCGCACGGCGTGCGAGGCGTGCCCGCTCTCGTCCGTCTGCCCATCGGCGCATACCATTACCGTACCTACCGGGCGCACCTCCGCTACATCGCGTGGCCGGACCCCTGAACCGATGTTCCGCGGAGAACCGCGACGCCTGTGGCGTGGACGCATAGTGGCGGCTCTTCATCAGCATCCCGAGGGCAGGACCAGGTCCGCCGTGATCCGAGAGGTGTTTACCTCACTGGAGCCTATTGACGTTTCCTTCGTGGACGATCTTCTGGATCGACTGATCAAGGATGGACTGCTGCAGCGGATTGGGCAGCGCTACCGTCTGCACGAGTAGCGAGACAACTCAGAACTGGTACGACAGCCCCGCCGAGAAAATGTTGAAGCTGCTTACGCTGTAGTCCACCGCCAAACGGAATCCTGCATAGTGCACCGTTGCGCCGATGGTCCATTTGATGTTGGTGTTGTCTACCGTTACCACGCTCACTTGCGGACTCTGATCGCCGGGCTGTTCGGGTGTTGGTACGGCAGGCTGACCCGGCGGCGGCGCAGGCAAGAGACCCAAGGCGATCTGAACCTCTTGCGGGAGAACGTAGGTGTAGGTCGACGTCACATCGATGTACTCATAATTCAGGCCCGTGTACACGGCGAACGCTTCCCACCACTCCTTGCTGATGTGCACGTTTCCGCTCCAGATGGTAGCGCTGGCCTCCAGCTTGGATTCCGTGAAACCAACGGTGTTCGTCAGATTCGTTCCCTGATACACCGCCTGCACCGCCATGTCGAACCATCGCTCGGGGAAGTACTGAGAAACACTGTGCTTCAAGCCGAAGCCCCAGAAGGAGAATTCGCCAACGTTGGGATCGAACTCCACCGGAGGAATGAATCGCACCAGCGCTTCGGTTCCCCACAAGCAACCGATCTCGAACTGTGGAACGGCAGCGATGATCGTGCTCATGTCTACGCCGGGCGGCATCGTGAGCGACGGTGGCAGCGTGAGAGACGCAAGTAGAGTGTCCAGCTGGGCAGCAGCATCGGGATCCAGGGTCTTGAGTAACTGGTATTCCGGACGGGCATGCAGCACGGTGGTCATCTGATCCGGGCTTGGTAGGCCAACACGGTTCTCCGGCATATAGCCGAACAACGTGGCCGCCACCGGCGGCGTGGTCAGAAAGTTGGAGTCCTGCGCATCCCGAAACAACTCCCGCACAATGGTGGTCACCAGCGATAGGGTATCGTCGTACCCCGGGTTGGGCGTGTTCAGAAAATCCAGGATCGGTTGCGCCAGCGACTGGTGCGGTCCAAGGTCCAGACCAGGCGTAAAGGTTTTGAGCTGGTCGCTGATCAACCCGAACATCCCGTTCGCGCTTACTTTGATATAGGGGGCGTCCACCTCCTTCGGCACATAGGCATGGTCGTAGAAGCGCGCATTGGACGTGGCATTCAGCGTGGTGACCATCGGTTGCACATACGGCACGGCATTGCTCTCGAACAGGTCCCGCGTTAGCGTACGCGTCAGATCCACTTCAAGCGGATTCCACAGTGGCTGGGCTGTTACAAGTAAGGGGCTCACCAGGATCGCGCACAGCAGCAGGAAACGTTGCATTGGGATCACCGTAGCAGTTTGGAGCGAATGATGGCATACAGCGGCACGGCGATCACCAGCAGCACCACGATCTGGAGTACGCCCAGAGCGATCGTGAAGGCCGCTGAAAGAAGCCACCACAGGATCTTGAGGACGAAGTATGCCGCGATCAACGACAGGACCACGGCAAGAATGTTCTTTAGATTCATGAGCAGATCCTATCCAAGATGTGTGCCAACTGTCGGGCCGATTCCCGCCGCTCGTACCGGTCCACTTCACTGCGTACGGGATCGGCGATCGCTTCGCCAGAGTTCCAATGGTCGATCGCCAACTTCACAGCCGCAGCGATCCCCACAACGTCGTCCTGCGGCAGCGAAAATCCCGCTCGCGTTTCCTGGAGCAGACGTTCAATCGCGCTGTGGCGTGGAGCCAGGGCCAGGATCGGCCGTCCGACGCCCAGGTATTCGTACACCTTGCCGGGCACGATCTCGGCCGACTCCTTGGCATCGTCTACGATCAACAGACTCATCTCCGAGCGCATCAGATACGCCATGCTCTCGGCGTGCGGCACGTAACCGATCAGCTCTACGCTGGATCGAAACGCCGAGGCATCGATCATTTGGTGCACTTCATCGCCAAACCGCCCCACCAGCCGGAGCCGGATCTGTGCGGGCTCGAGCTGCTGCTGCACTCGTAGACGCTCCAACGCTTCGAGCAGGGCCTTGGGAGTGCGGCGCCCGTACATCGATCCCGTATAGGTGATCGTGAACACGTCGTTCCGCTCGTAGGCAACATTGGGAAAGTCGGCAGAATCGAAGCCGTTGGGTACATGATGAAACTTGCGACGGTCAAGACTCGGGTACTTGCCCAATGCGTCGTCTACGATACCTTGCCAGGCACACTCCACCTGGTCGGCTTCGGAGAACACCGATCGCTCCATGCGGCGATCGATCCACGCCGGCAGCCACCAGCGGTCTGGCGTGGTCAGGAACTCGGTCCACGGGTCCCGAAACCCGGCTACCCACGGCAGGCCCGTCCGCCGCTTGGCGTTGCGGCCGATCAAGGCGCAGGTGTAGGGTGGCGACGAGGTATAGATGGCCGAGATACCTTCTTCGTGGATCAACTCTTCGGCCTTGCGTGTGGCGGCCCGCAACCATCCGATCCGGGCGTCCGGGATAAAGAAGGTTGCGCGAATGAATTCGCTCAGATGTTCCTTCCATCCGGATCGCTGATCGCTGGATTTGTTCACGTTCACGTCTACGGCAGCCCCTTTCCGTCCCATGAACTTGCGATACAGCGTGTACGGTTCGATGATGGGAACGCGAACCACGCGAACGTCGGCTGGGACCTTCACGAGGAGAGACTCATCTCGGGCCGGGAAATCCCCATCCTGCACGGTAAGCACAATCGGGGTCCAACCGAATTGCCGCAGGTAGGTCACATGCTTCAGCACGCGCTGCACTCCTGGACCACCCCCGGGCGGGAAGTGGTAGGCGATCACCAGGACCTTTCTGTTCATACCGGCTTTCGAAACACGAATGCCGCTTCCATCGCCAATGCACGCACCGGGCGCAATCCTTTCAGTGCCGTAAGCTCCAGCGTTGGGATCGGCTTGTTGTACTTCCAGCGGAACACCGGACGCAGACCGAAGTAGCGCTCTCCGGCAAGCTGCAGGCCAGCCCCCTTCGCATCGCGTCGGATCTGATCGGGCGAGCAGCGGATACGATGCAGACGCCGGAGCTCGTCCTGGTTCATGGGATCGCCCTTGGCGATCATACCGAAGAACAGACTCTTGGGCAGCAGATGCACCCACGGGAGATTGCCGGCTGTGGTCCCGAGTAGCTGTTGATGTCCACCAAAGGCGGAGAGATAGGGCGGAAAGGTCACCAGGATCACGCCGCCCGGTTTGATGATCCGACTGATGTTCTGCAGGGCGATGGAGGCGTCGTCAAGGTGCTCGATCACGTCGCGCAGGACCACCACATCAAAGCGCTCACGCCACACGTCCGGGATCGCATCATAGATCACATCGTGATGGGCGAAGGCCACAGACAGACCCAGATGTTCGGCAATGGGTGCCGAGATCTGCTCCAGCAACGGCGCCATGATGTCCGTACCCAAGGCGTAGGAGGTGCCGCGCTCGACGAAAGCATCCAAAACGCCCCCTTCGGCACAACCGATCTCGCAGACGGCCGCATTGGCAGGCAGCAGGTGCAGGGATTCGAGCCACGGGATCAGGGTGTGCACGGCCAAACGGTACTGCATGCGGAAGTTCCGCTTGGTCCGTGGATGCCAGTCCATGCCGGCGATCACGTCTGCCGGATCCGGATTCGAAGTGGTAAGGGGCTGGGTCACAACGCGCCAAAGATACCACCTGCGACGCCCGTATCTTTGCCCGCCATGACGTACTCCATCATCGTAGCCGTGTTCAACCGTCCAGACGAGATGGACGAGTTGCTGGAGAGCCTGACGCAGCAGACCATTCGCGACTTCGAGGTCGTAGTGGTCGAGGATGGCTCTACGCAGTCCTCAGAAGAGGTGTGCGCGCGCTATGCCGACCGCCTGGAGATCGCCTACTTCAGCAAGCCGAACTCGGGTCCGGGCCCCTCCAGGAACTTTGGCTGCGAGCGAGCCCGTGGCCAGGTGATGATCTTCCTGGACTCCGACTGCACCTGCCCGCCCACCTGGCTGGAACACATCGAGCAGGGCCGGATCCAGCAGGGATGGGATGCCTTTGGCGGCCCGGATCGGGAACACGACGACTTCTCGTCCACACAAAAGGCCATCAGTTATGCCATGACGTCGGTCCTGACCACCGGCGGTATCCGCGGCTCCAAGCGCAGGGTGGGCGGAGCCTTCCACCCGCGATCCTTCAACATGGGTCTCAGCCGCCAGGTCTTCGAGGCCTCGCAGGGCTTCTCGCCCATGCGGTTTGGTGAAGACATCGACCTAAGCATCCGCATCATCAAGGCCGGGTTCCGCGTTGGCCTGATACCCGATGCATGGGTGTATCACAAGCGACGGACGGATCTGCGAAAGTTCTTCAAGCAGGTCCATAATTCCGGTATGGCTCGGATCAACCTTACGCTGCGCCACCCGGGAACACTCAAGCTCACGCATTTCTTTCCGGCGGCCTTCACCACGTATGTGCTGATCGCGCTGTTCTATGCCCTGTTCGTTCCACACGGCGTCTGGGCGTTGCTACCACTTGGCGCATGGGCCACCCTGATCTTCCTGGATGCTACGCTGCGCATGCGATCACCCACGGTTGGTGCCCTGAGTGTTGCAGCCTCGCTGGTGCAGATGCTGGGATACGGGATCGGATTCTGTAGGGGGCTTGTCCGCCGCGTGATCTTGAACCGTCCCGAAGGCTTCGCCTACGAGCAGACGTTCTACAAGTAAGCTACGCGAGCGTCCACCGCATCCAGGATCTTCTGTGCCGGTAGGTGATCCATGCACCGATAATCCGTTCGCACACAGTCGTGACGGAAGAAGCAGGTGCATTCCTTGTCCGGTTCGATCAACACTCCACGGTCGTAGAGCTCGAACTCATGGCGGTTGAAGATGTTGTTCATCAACACCAGTTGCTTTCGCAGCCCCAGCGCGATATGCATGGCCATGGTCACGGCCGTTACCACCACGTCGCAGCCATTCACTACGCCCAGGAACTGCTTCAACGGCCAGGTGCCTTCGTAGGTGGCTCCCGTCCGTTCCTTGAGCATCACGTTGCGCTCGTGCTCGGATGGTCCACCGAGTAACACAACACGATAGCCCCGTTCCATCAAGCCATTGATGAGCGCGATCCAGGAGTCGATCGGCCACTCGCGCGCGATCCAGCGATCGCCGCAGCCGGTATTCAGACCGATCACCGGTCCACTGCCCTGCGGCAGCGTGAGCGGATTCGGTCCGGGTGGATCCATGATGTATTCCTGCCGCGCATAGTCCAGACCGCAGATCTCGATGATCTCCTGCGGGTACGACAGGGTGTTCTGCTGATTCAGGTCGTCGAACACGCCGGTCACGAACTTGTGTTCGGCCAAGGCATTCACGGGAGCCGGTACACCATCGGAGAGCGTAAAGCCAAAGCGCTCCGTTGCTGTGAGCGAAGCCATCAGCGCACAGGCGTGAAGGTCCTTGTCCAGATTCACCACAACGTCGAAGGATATCTGCTGCAGTGTGAGTAGCGACTCTGCCGAGAAGCGCAGACGCTTGTGCACACGCTGCGGCACCAGGTCCGGAGTAAGCGTCAGCCACCAGATCTCATAGCCGGGATACTTGGCCTGCAGGGGATCCAGGATCACCGTGGTGCGGATCACGTCGCCCGCTGCGCCCAGCTTGATGATCAGCAATCGCCCGGCACGAGGTTGATAGTGATCGCACGCCGAGCAGTGAACGCCGAATTCTTTGTGGGGCTTGCACGGAATGTCGCCCCGGAACTGCAGACAATCGGTACGCAGCGGTACGCCGCCGACATCGGTCATAGTCGAACCTGCACCATGAAGGTGAAGTTGAGATGCCAGATCAGGCTTTCACCAGCTTCGTTCACCGGGAATGGCGTGAGCAGTTCTCCACGGCCACCTTCCCAGGTGGGAGTGGTGTCTCGTCCGATCAGGTTCATCACCCCCCAAGCCACGCTGGTATTCAGGAAGACGGGATAGTAGAGTTCGCCCTCGATGCCCAGGCGCATCATACCACCAAGGCGGGTAGCGGAAGGCTTGCCGGTGGTGGTTCTGGTAGTGTCCACCGGCGGCGTGGTGTTGAAGTACTGTTCGCGAAACTCGATCGTGTTGGACGAGACCGTGGTCACACGCGCTTCGGCCCCCAGATAGGCACGAGCATAGGCCAGTGGGAACTCGACGAACGACCACTCAAAGCCGCCGTAGTACGAGAAGATGTCTACGTCGTGCTGCACACGCACTTTGAAATTCTGGGACTGGATGGACTGCACACCCGTGTAGTCGAAATAGTCCAGTCCGAACGGTATGCGAAGGATCTTCTGCTTGTCCAGGTCGGCAAAGGCCTTGATGCCCCAGCCCATTTGCATGCCGTCTAAGCCCCCTCCAAATCCGGCATTCGTGTCGGATTCATCACCGGTACCGGCAATGCGGTACACGGCAGGATTGTCGTTCGTGATCCAATCCGTGGAAAGGCCGGCGGCGACGCGAAAACGTACTTGTGACTGACCACTAGCAGACGTGCCAAGGGCGATCAGTGCAAGAAGGATCGTGAGAGTGCGGACGAGGGTCATAGGTGTCTGTTCTAGTGGGATGCGAGTAACCGTGCACCAGGGGACAGGTTACGGTAGCCGCTCCTTGATACTGTATCGTTGATGCTCGAGGTTCTGCTTTACGATCAGCTCGCCAACAAGACCGATGGAGATCAGCTGAACGCCAACGATGATCATGGCGATGCCGAACAGGGCTAGCGGACGATTACTCAGCGTGGTCCATCCAAGAAACCACTCCACTGCCAACCAGGCATCCGTCACAAAACCCACCACGGCGAACAGCGCACCAACGGTACCAAAGAAGTGCAGTGGACGCTTGATGTACCGCGTGGTGAACATCACCGTGAGCAGGTCCAGGAAACCCTTCAGGAACCGGCTCATGCCGAACTTCGAGACACCGAATTTACGTTCATGATGCTGAACGGGGATCTCCGTTACACGGAAACCTTCCCAGTGAGCCAGTGCGGGGATGTAGCGGTGCATTTCGCCATATACCTGCACGGTTTTGACCACGTCCCGACGGTAAGCCTTAAGGCCGCAATTGAAATCGTGCAGCTTGATGCCGCTCATCACAGACGTCACGAAGTTGAACAGCTTCGACGGCATCGTTTTGTGCCACGGGTCGTGCCGTTTGCGTTTCCAGCCAGAGACCAGATCGTATCCCTCCTCCAGCTTGGTGATCAGCGCCGGGATCTCGTTAGGGTCATCCTGCAGGTCGGCATCCATCGTGATCACAATGTCGCCCTCGACCTCGGCAAAGCCAACTCCCAACGCTGCGGATTTACCATAGTTGCGTCGAAAGCGGATCGCATTGAATCGCTGATTGCGTGTGTGAATGCGCTGGATCACATCGAACGATGCGTCTGTCGACCCGTCGTCGATGAACAGCACATCCCAGTTGTTCGGTGCAAAGCGCTGGAGCACGTCTTCCAACCGACGTGCTAGCTCCGGAAGAGACTCTGCTTCGTTCAGCAGAGGAATCACGATGCTGATCGACCCCTGAGATCGAACGGCTCTGGGACGACGCTGTTCAGCACCACCGGCAGACTCGCGGCCGCCTGGCCGACGCCTCCGGCGATGAGGACGCTGTCCTTGCGGACGGTTCTCTCCGCGCTCGGAAGACGGTTGAGACGAAGAATGTTCCTGATCACTCATGATAGGTGCCAGTGCTTACTGGCGTACAAACGGCAGGATGATGACCCCTTCGGACGATTGCACACGAGCCCCATACCATCCGGGCGCGAGATGCGAAACGGGGATGACTGGTTCAGATTCCAAGATCGTCCGTCGATCCACCACTTCGCCTGTAGAGGCAACGATCTGAACCTCTGAACCGACCACGTTATCGCCTCGGATCATGATCGCATCCGACGTAGGGTTGGGATAGAGGGAAAGGGGCTGTTCATAGCGTTCCTCTGTAACGCTTGTTGTGGTGCCGTTGCACCAGATCAACACCTTGAATTCTTCGAAGGCAGGATTGTTGGTCTGCATGGACGCGCCAGGCACCACCTTCATCTTCAAGACGTTGTTGGGAAACTCCGTGTAGCCGTCAACGATATACATGGAGTCGATCTGCGCAGGTAGCGGAGTGGATCCGTATGAGAATGTCAGAGTGCCGCCGAACCAGTTCACCTGAACGCGATACTCAAGAATGGATGGAGCATCTACGATGTACTCACGGAGATCCAGCGGACTTAACCAGATCAATTCCTCTGTAGGCGGAACGGTCCACACGTAGAAGATATCGCCAGGTGGGCGCAGCGTGGGGATCTCCATTTCTCCGAGTTCACGATCCAGAGAGTCCGTGGCTGCTCGATCGGCACCGAATGTATAGACAAAGGTCTTCGTACTCCCCACGTTCAGCGTTGCCTTGATCGGAACGGCAAACTCCTGCGCGCGAGTACCAGCAGACAACGCGAGCGTAACACACAGCGAAACAACGAACCTGGTCATCATGAGATCCCTACCTCTGTGATGGTACGAACAAAAAAGGGCAGCAGGAAACCTGCTGCCCTTTTGTTGATCGACATTGATCAGCGAACGATCGTCATCGTGCTGGTGACCATAGCAGCGCCATTCGACACTTTCACGATGTAACGGCCGGCCGGGAATTCCACGGCATTCACGTCCACACTGTAGACGCCAGCAGCCTTCACATCATCAAGCAACGTAGCAACGCGCTCACCAACCACGTTGAACAGTTCCACCGAGACGCGGCCAGCTTCCGGTACCGTGATATTCACGATGCCGTTCGAAGAGACCGGATTAGGCGTCACATTCACGTTCAGAACACCCAGCTCGGCATCGCCGCCCATCAGGCGGATGCTCTTGGCATCCGTGATGGTGACGGTGTTGTTGCGACCTGCAACAACATTGCCGATCACTTCACCCGAGATCGGGTTAACCACGGTGTAGTTGCGTGCCGGGTTGTTGATCGTCATCGTTACCGGATAGGTCACGCCTTGCAGGCGGATCATCGGATTCGAAGCGTCCTCAACATACGCCTGGTTCGTGAAGCGCACGTCGAACAGGTTGTTCGGCGGCAACGGCGGCAGTTCGAATACATTCATGGCGTCGACCGTGCCTTGCTCAGCAAGGTACAGCTCAGTGTTCTTGGCTGCAGCGTCGTTCACAGACACGGTCGTAGCAGCCGATTGCATCGACTCACGAACGGCAGCGAAGTTCACACCAGCTTTCGAGCGACCGCTCGACGTCATCTGGAGATATGCCTGGCCAGCGATCTTGATCCAGTAGCCACGTCCCGGCGTGATCTCGGTCACAGCTTGGTAGCCGCGGTCCGTGATGTAGCTGAAGATGTCGCCTTCAATGGTCGGGAATGCACCCGAACCATACGGGATCAGTTGCACAGCTTCGGTGCTGATCGGGTCAGACAGCGAGCCGATCGTGTTCCAGCCTTCGTACAAACGGACCGGGAAGGTCTTGTCGTCAATACGCGTGATACGAGCACCGGAGATGCGCGAATCCACTTCGTCAGAGTACTTGATGAAGTAACCAACGCCAACCTGGAGGTTGGTTTCGTTCTCTTGGTACGAGTTCTGAGCGAAACGGATCGGAATGTTCAGACCGTTCTTGAACACATCCTTGTAATACGTCGAGGCAGGGTTGACCGGCATCGACAGCAGGTTCCAGCCTTTGTTGATCACCGGGAAGCGCGTCACTTTCGGCAACGTGTACTCGATAATGAAGCCATCGATGTCGGCATCCGTGATCGTATAGGAGTAGCGCGATCCGCCGATGTTGGTGGCGTTGCGCATATTCACGTTGAAGCGGGAGCCATCGATCAGGTCGCGCAGGAACAGCTCAGATGCCGGGGAGAAGTCGTCCGTGTCCCACGTGAGAACCACCGGGTAGTTCAACTCTCCACCTGCATCAAAGCGGCACCAGTAGAGCAACGTGGTGTCGGCATAGATGTCGCGAATGTCACGGGACGAGTAAGCCGGACGCGTTTGCGTAGCCTGCCACAGGTCGCCAAGACCGTTCGTGTAGATGTCTGCACCATTTTCGTCGCGCGGATACCAGCGAGCACCAAAGCCCTGCAGTGCGGTGGTATACACCGTCTCACCGAAGAGTGTGTCCACGCGGTCCGTTGCACGGTGACCAACGCCGAAGATCATATTCGTGCGCTGAGCCGGCGTAGCGGAGTTCCGCACTTCGAGACGGATACCCGTGCCCGGACGACCGTCAGGATCCTGCTCCCAGTTGCCATTCTCGTCGAACACGTTCGGCTCGAACGGATTACGGAAGTAGATGAAGGTCACCTTCAGGCGAACAGGCTGATGAGCCAGCGATGCAGACTTGAACGTGATATAACCAACGTAGGTACCGGCGATCTCGTTGCCGGAGCCTTGGTCGAGTTCGTTCGGGTCGCATATCACGCGCATGTTCAGGTCGCGCATGGAGACGGTGTTATCGCCGTTCGGTGTTACGCCCAGCGGTGTGCCCAGGATACCTTTGTCCAGCATGGTCACGTAGCCTTCGCGCACCGGCTGCGGGAACGGGTTGATCTCGCCCTGGCCGCCCTTGAGGAACGACTTGAACTTCAACCACTTCGAGTCCGATTGCACCACGATGTCCGTAGCGCGCGAGCCGATGACCGAGTTGATCACGTCGATGTCGCGCGTACCGATACCATTTACGTTGTCGTCGTAGTTCGTGCCAACGTCGATGGTCAGCGGATCAACAATGAACCACTCGGTACCGTTCGAACCGTTGACCGAGTCCACCAAGCGGAAGCGCGGATCGGCAACGTTCGTGAACGACAGTTGCGGGATAAGGTCCGTTACTTCGACCCACAGCATACCCGGCTTCGATGGACGAAGAGGATCGCGGATCTGCGGGATCTGGTTCTGGTCCAGGAAGTAGTTGTCTACGCCGCCCAGGCCAGCAAACGTCGACGGCTGCGGATCATCCGGGAAGGCCTTTTCAAAGCCCATCTGGAAGTCGTTGTAGAACAACGTATCGTTCGTGATGATCAGTGGCGTACGAGCGCTCACCGGGTTCCGAACCGGGTCGGCGATCACGTTGAAGCGCAGGTAGCACAGCTCCACGAACGGACGCTGGTCGCAGGGGCTGTTGATGTCGCCCGTTTGCGGCAGCGACTTCGAGGAGATACCCGTGATCATCACGCGCTTACCACGAAGGCGGTTCTGGATCGGAGCGTCAATAACGCTCTGATAGGTGGTGTCGCGATCGACGTCGGTCGAGAACTCGAAGTCATCAGCAAGGCACGGCAGCGGCGTGTTCTGTTGTCCACGCAGCGGTCCGTTCTTCTCGACGCCAACGAATTCCACAGCCGTACTGTCGAATTGCACCTTGAATTTGAAGCTATAGATCGGGAAAGCTTCAAAAATGTCCGTGCTGCGCCAGCAGTTCTTGATGAACACTGGAACAAGCAGGGTGCGCTTCGATCCCACAGTTTGACGCTGCGGAACCCAAATGCGCCCGTCAGGATAGTACGAGGCATTCCACCCCGACTGTGAACCCGTCAGTGACAGTGTTGGCAGTTCCGGACGGTTCTGTGCAACCGTATCCGTTGTGCTAACACCGATCAGCGCTACGAGAAGGAACACCATGCCTAGGATGGCGCTTCCCCCCTTAAGAGCGAATCGACGATTCATACCAACTCCTCTATTGAGATGATCATGTGATTTCAATTCAAAACATTCGTTCTTCGAACACGATCCCCGTTTGTGGCCGTGATCATATACAGCCCGCGGGGAAACGATTCGAGTGAGAGCCTCTGTGTACTTCCGGCGTGGACTTGAGTCTGAGAGTAGATGTTACCCAGCAGATCAGCCAGCGTTACAGTCCAAGGCTGCCCATGAGAGCACTGAAGTTCCAGTATTCCTGCTCTGTTCCAGATGCGGAGGTCAGAGCTCTCATGGACATCCCATTCTACAATGGTTGATGTTGGTTGTTGACTACGAAGCGTAAGTGTATCCTTCATTTGAGGTGTGGTACAGCCACATTCAGAAAGCGGCGTCATCTGCACGTTGAGCGTGCTTGTGGTGTCCTCAGAGTTTGTGACGGACGTGACCCATACGGATGTGGTGATCGGATCGCTGTTCGTGATCGTCCTGAAGATCATCAGCGAGTCTTGTGCAGCACTGAGAGTTGTACTGTCGACCTGGGTTGATGAGATCGAGTCGATCCTGAACAGTGGACTGTCCAGCGTGAGTACCTCGACGATCTGTTGTCCAAGCATGGAGTCTGCACGCGTCTCCAACTCAAATACACCTGACTTGTCCAGTCCTTGCATCGTCACCGTGTCCTCCGTGATCAAAGAACCCTGTGTGACATCCGCTTTGGGAGATGCAATGGTTGTGATCCTGTCGGAGACAAAGGAAGTGATACCGCCTTTGAATTCTTCGTTGAACTCTGGATTCCACGGTAGCGTAAACGCGTCCTGTTCGTTGCAAGCTCCTTTATAGGTTCCTGCCACTGCGAACAGAGGTTGATCTCCCTTGACGTTACGCGTAACGGTAAAGGCACCAACACGGATCTCGCCGGGAACAACGAAGTTGAAGAAGGGACTCACATCACCAAACTTCATTTGTTCGGAGAGTGTCCCAATGATCAAACCGTCTGTCGGAACGATGCGACTTGTATCGTAGCCAATTGTGATGTCAAAGGACTGTAGACTGTCGCCGGCAAAGACCTCGCCCATGTAGACCGAGATCAGCCAGCGGCGCTCTGAACTGCAGATGTCGACCGTGCGATACGAGATCACCCGCAGGGTGTCAGAGGCGGCGGCGAGACTGCTGGCCGCCGTTAAGACGGCCAGCAGTACTACCACCAATGTTCTCATAGTACGTTTCGATCAACTACGACCAGGGGCCCTTAACGGGCAACCGTGATCTTGTTGGTCGTCGAGAAGCCATCACCCACAACGCGAACAACATAGGTGCCCGGTGCAACCGGTGTACCGCTGTAGTTCGTTCCGTTCCAGGATGTGGTCAGCGTGCCTTGTGCAGCGTTATCGGCATACACCGTGTTGATCTCAGAGCCAAAGACATCGAAGATCTTCACGATCACGTTGCCTTGAGCAGGAACGGTCACGGCAATGGTAGCCGACGAGGTCATCGGGTTCGGATACGTCGACACGTTCATCGATGCATCTTCCAGACCGTTCAGCTTCACCGAACCTGCATTCACTTCATTGAAGCGGATGTTGCTCAGCTCGATCGCGTTCTGCTCTTTAACGACCACGAAGGCGATCGGCGAGCCGGCTGCGAATGTTCCATTACCAACGAGCACTGCCGTATGGCTGGAGAAGTCGCTACCAACTTCACTGTTCACCATGGAGACCGGCGTAACACCTTCGATGGCAGCATTCGAAGAGAAGCGCACACCAAAAGCACCGTTGTGGTCACCATTGAGGTATACCGGAACGCGAACCAGACCATTTCCGATGGCAACCGGAGCGCCAAATGTCACGTTGGTTGCAACATCAGCGTCGGCAACTTTGCCAAAGTCCGGACCGGTGGTGTCGTTATCGTACACCCACGGCAGGTACGGAAGGCGACCCGACAGATAGCGCATGATCAATGCGGCATCGTATTCGGTGACCTCGTAGTAGATCTGGTTCAGTGAGCTCACGTCAGGAGCACGACCACCAACACCGTAGAGGCCTTGTCCTTCGAACAGGACGCGCAGAACCTGCTTACCGGTGAACTGATCAACGTCGATCGTACGACGCCAGATCTCGATCTGACCCGTGTTCGGATTGATCGAATCAGCCGTGAATGCGCGATTCAGACGCGTGTAGTAGAAACGGCCGCTGTGGTTTACGTCGCCCTGATATGCCTGACGCTTCCAGACAGAGTCCAGAGGAATGCCGGTCACGATCGAGCGGATGATCACGCGGGCATCGTTCGCCGTTACACGGCGGTTCTGCGGCAGACCTTCGTGGCGCTCACGTTGTGCAGCGGAAGTATCGGCATCGCCGTAACCCCAGTTGTCGAACGTGAAATACAGGATGGCACCGAAACGGATCACAGCGTCGCTGCGACCGTCAGACGGCTGCCAGCGCGTGGTGGAATCCGTACGACGGTTCGCACCTGCAGCCGGAGACCAGAGGAGACCGTTCCAGAAGTCACTGATGAAGCCCGGGAAACCACCATTGCCTTTGATACCAACGGTAGCACCGCGGGTTACAACGGTCGTATTGGAGGTATTCGGGTTGCCACCGATCTGACCGTAAGCCAGCTCCACATCGCCTTGCCAGTTGGTCGAGTCAGCACCAACATAGAGGCGAGCCTGGAAGTTGCCCACAGAAGAGTTGATAGCGGCATTGTTGATGTTGAGGTTCTTCCACTGGATCACAAGCACACGGCGAACCGGCTTGATCGTGTCGCAGTTCTCATCACGGTCAACATCATATACGTACGAGATCTCCGTCGGCATGTAGCCTTGGGCGATATCGGCCGAGGTGCGATAGAAGTGGTCGCCCCAGAACGGCGCGATCACGTTGTCGGGATACGAGGCCGAGTTGGTGAACAGACCGGCCGACTCTTTCGCTGGCACCAGTTTGGTACCATCGAAGGTCGCGAAACCGTTCACACTCACGAAGATCTGGTCATAGACCCGACCGGCGAATGCGAAACGGAATCCTTGCGGAAACGTGATCCGTGCGTACCCATCGTCGCGGTTCACGACGTTGGTCGGCGGAAGCACAAATGCCGTTGAAGGAAGTGTGACTTTGTTCAACCGTGCCGTATTGCAATCATCAATATCGCGATACGGGCGGCCGACGACGAGCTCAGGTTGGCGGAACTGATTGAAGATCTGCTGCGCCATACCCTCCACTGCGCCGAACGCGATCGAACAGAGTACCACTGCCGCGGCAATGATTACCTGTTTCTTCATACATACTCCATGATTACTAATATGCTTTTCGTTCGATTTGGAGGAAGGGGCCGGCCAAAACACCGGCCCCGTTGATCATTAGCGCTTAGCGAGCCAGAACGACTTGTTGCGTTGCGGTGGCAAAACCGTCCGAGATACGGACCGTATACATGCCGTTAGCAAGCGTCAGGCCATTCGACGTACCGTTCCACTCGATCGAGTGCTGACCAGCCGAGAAGAGGTCGTTGGCCAGGGTGGCAACCTTGTTGCCAATGGCATCGAACACTTCCACAGACACTGGCTTCGTAGCCGGCACATTGAAGGTGATCACCGTAGAAGCTGCGAACGGATTCGGAGCCGTCTTCGTGATCGCCAGAACATTCGTCATGGTCTCATTGTCTTCAGCAACATCTGTGGTGAAATCATAGATGATGATAAAGCCTTTGAGAGCGTCGCGGCTGATGACGATCGTATCGCACGCACCATCGGTGCGGTGGAGGATGTCTGCTGCCGAGCGGCCTTCACCCGTCTTCATGTTGAAGGCGAAGTTGGCACCATTCGAAATGTCGTCGCGGATGTAGTAGGATCCAGGATTAGCGGCATCCGTTTCCGGAATGTCGGCGCGGCACCACGAGATCTTCACCGGATAGTAAGCCGAGCTCTGACCCGTTTCGCCACCAGCCTGGAAGCGAGCGCGATAGATCGCCTCACCCGGGTCAGTCGAGAACGGATAGATGTTGCGGTCCACACCGTTACGGTTCGGGATCGTCCAACGAGCGTCAAAGACGTCGACATACGGAACCGGCGGGAGTTCGAATTCGCAATAGTTGGAATCGAGCTTACCGAACGGAGCAGTGTCATCCGTGCCATCACCGCGCGTTGCCGGCTCGGAGCCACCCACACCAAAGGTGAGGATATCGAAGGCACCATAGCGGTTTTCCACGCGAATGTCGGCCGTGAAGCGCGTTTGAGCAGAGACTGCAACCACGTAGGACAGCGTATCAGCAGCTCCTTGAGCGTCGCGCACAACTACGCGGATGCGCAGGCGGCCATTCTCAAGAGTACCGTTGATGGCCGAGTTGCTGATCACGATCTTCTGCGTATCAGCGATCGGGCTCTGAAGCTGCTCCGGCGTGATGGTCCAGCTACCAGCCGGCTCGATCACTTCGAAGGTCAGCGTTTCATTGCCAGCTTGCTTGCGCAGCAGGTCAAGATCCGTAACGGTCAGCGTGTCTTCGTACTCGCCATCAAGGTCGATACACTTGATGATCGGGGACTCAAACAGCTTCGGATCATGGTTGCGAGCTTCAACACGCAGTGGGATCGTGGCGATGTCCTTCAGACCACCGTCGTCCGTTACGATAACCGTAACGTTCACGATCGTGTCCTGGAACGGAAGGTCCGTCACACGCGGGGTGCCATACAGCAGACCGCTCTTGCGATTGATCTTCAGCCAGTCCGGCGTGGTCTTGTTCGATGCGTCCAGAACGATGTCGCCAGCTTCCGGGAAGTACGGGTCGATGGCAACGCGATCGCGCTGATCGCCTACATAGACAAGCTCGTATTCACGGGCTTGGCCGAAGTTCGGATCGTACACCTTGATCACGCGGTCGGAATCGCCCAGATCAACGTTGTAGTCGATGTCTTCGATGGCGTCCGGCAGCGACGTCGTGAGGATCTCCGGAACAACGTTCACGAAGACACGACGCGTGAGCTGGTTGATGCCACCGTGACCATCATTGACAACGACCGTCATGATCGAGTCCGTGTTCAGATCGCGGTGATACGGGTTGTTCGGATCCAGCGGATTGTCGCCCTTCAGGATCTCGAATGCTTCAGCAGCATCGATACGGATGTTGACTTGACCAGTGGTGGTGAAGTCTTCGGCAAACGGGTCTGGCGTCTCGCTTGCATCGAAGCGGCGCAGATACTGATTGCTCATCCAGACTGGACGGGACATCACAACTTCGTCGAGCGTCGTGTCACCAGGGGTTTCACGAACGGCGGTCGACTTGAAGCCGTAGGCCGTCTTGCCATAGCGGAAGTCCCATGCACCGAACTGCTGAACCACGTAGCGCGATCCGTCAGCTGCGGCTGCATCTTCAAACTCGTCGTCCGTGTTGACGTCCAGCTTGAAGCGCAGGGAGTCCGTCAGGTTAGCAACGAATTGAATGTTGATCGAGTCCGGCTGATTACGAGCCGGATCATTATAGATCTCGTTGTTAATGGCATTCGGCTGTACCAGACGACGGCCAACGCGAGACTCCGTTACGTGCATGCGCAGCGTATCGAGGTACTTGCCGCCAGCGAACATGTTGCTGTCCGTGGTTGTCGGGTCCAGAACGATCGTCGTGTCGCCCTTCAACATGTTCGTGTACTGCGGACCGAAACCTGCAGGCTTGTGAGCCCAGAGGAAGCGCGGCATGCTGTCTACAACATGAATGCGGAAGCGGTACGACGTGGTGTCGAGCCAACCGAAGTTCACCGAGTCTTGCTGCAGATAGCGAGCGTTTGTGTTGCTCGGGTTACGGTCTGCAAGTGCAAGGTCGTTGTTGTCATACTTCTCAGCGTGGAAGTACGAAGGATAGGTGTAGAACCAGCGCGACACAACGTCTTCGCCGTAGCCAGCCTTGCGCAGAGAGTCAACGATCTCCAAGCTTGGCGGGAAGTTCTTCGTTACCACTTCCACTTCTTCACCACCCGGCACGATGTACGGGTTGATCGGACGACCACGCAGGATCAGATAGCCTTTCGCACCCCAAGCCGTGTTGTCGTTGTTCGACACGCGCACCAGGGTGTCGCGCAGCCAGTAGCGAAGTGCCGAGTTCGGCGTGGTGATCTTCCAGAAGTACGACAGTTCCGAACCGAACGTGTCGTCCATGATCGTGCGCGGATCATAGAAACCATTCGGGTCGATAGCGGTAAGCGTGAAGATCGAGTCACGCTCCATCCAGTCACGGCTCAGGATCGGCGTACCCGTCGAGTCAGCCGGATACGAAGCCGGCTCATTGAACCAGCTACCGTTACCGTCATTGCGGCGCGATTGAGCAGCCGTGACCGGCGTGTACAGACGATTTTCCGTTACGAACACGCGGTTGCGCATTTCGGGATGGATCGTCGGATCGTTGGCCAGTGTATCGCCAGAGCCAGTGAAGGCCGGCGGAACCGTGTTGTTGTTCACGGTGAACGTCAAAGCGCCATTCAGAGCAGCCGTAACGCCTTCTTTCCACAGAATGGTACGAGATACCACCATCACGTTGTCGCCAGCGCGAACCGGCAGAGCACGGAAGCGCTCACCGCCGTAGTAGTTCTCTTTGCCATTGTTCGAATTCGGAAGCGACGGGCGGTTGCCCAGGCGGAAGTTTGCACCACCCAGTTCACCAGCAGCCGTGCTACCATCCCAACGGCGACCCTTCAGTGCAGAAGAATCTTCACGCACGGCGTTGCCGCGGAGAATGTTCAGCAGCGTGGCACCCGTACCGTAGGTAGCGAGGCCTTCGTAAGCGCGACGCAGGGTCGGATCAGCACCATTGGTGGAATCCGGAACCAGCTCGACGCGAGCACGATAGATCGTGTCCGTTTCGTTGCGCTGACGCATGATGGCGCGGATGTAGTCACCCGTGCGTTCGTTGATCACGAAGTACACGGACTCGTTGATCGCGCGGGCATCGTTGTTCGAGATCTCAGCCGTTTGGCTGTAGTCTGCGCGAGCCTCAAGGAACAACGGATAGCCGATCGGGTGATCGCCAACGAATTCACGCTGTACTGCATCGATGTAGTCGTACATCTCTGCATCATACGGGTCACGCGTCCAACGCTTGACGTGCTTGTTAAACGACGGCTTCGTAGCGTCGGTATACGCCAGCATGCGCGGCGGAATACCAACGGCAAAGTCTTCGATCGGAGCCATACGACGGTTCGAGTAGTCGGCCGTCTTGATGTCCGTTCCCTTATCGAAGATGTCGTACACACGGCCTTCCATCAGGAGCGTGTCGGGGATCGTCCACGTGTCGATCGGCGTATACGAAATGCGCCATGTCGATTCGAACGGTCCTTGCTGCGTGCCGGAACCGTTGCGGATGAACTGCATGTGCGTTTCGCCGTTGCCAGCAATGAAGAACGTTTCCTGAACGCGGCGGAACGTGTTGTTCGCAGACAGCGGCAGGATCGTGTTCACGTTGGCTTCGGTGCGACCCCAGTAGTTGCCGCGGAGCGTGTCTACGCCACCGAAGCCGATACCGGTCGTACCAGCAAGAACACCTTTGGAGTCTTGAGCATCCGGCAGGCGGATCGTAAAGCGGGCGTCGTTGCCGTAGATGGAGTTAGCTGCAAAGCTGTAGCTCGTCCACGGAAGCGGTCCAACAACTTCACCGTAAAGGATCGCACCGGCAAGGTCGCTGGAAGCCGGGTTTTCGGCGTTCACGAACGGACCTTCGATCTTGTCGTTCTGACGACCGATGTCCGATGTAGCAACGTTGCTGGTGATGTAGCTGCGGAGAAGTGCGAGTTTCAGATCGTAGTTATCCGAGTAGATGGCAGCACCCGTGTAGGCGCGGTTACCCTGGATACGAACACGATCGAAACCGAAGGTGTCTACACGAACGCGAACCGAGTCGAGGATGTACAGAGCGCCACCGAGACCGGTACCATTCTCGCGAATGGTGGTACCCGGATGCGTCAGATCGATATCGCCGATCTGCGTGGTGCCAGAACCCATACGGTCCATATTCGGCGTAGCGACGTTGTCGTAGAAGCGGGTGAGCATGCGCTCATCAGCCTGAGGGGCCATGGTCTGGAAGGTGAACACGTCGTTGCGCGGCGTGTATCCCTGAGCCACACCATTTCCGTCGTAGGAAATGGCATCCAGGTCGGTAACCATGAAGCGCTTGCGCGTCAGGTCGTCCGGCGTGACCACAGCAACGGCTCCACCGTTACCGTTCCAGGCTTTGTTGGCACGGAACTCAACACCCTTCACAACGTTCAGATCGGCATTGATCGTGTAGAGTGCACCACCACCGCGAACATCGCCGAGCAGGGTGTCTGCCACGTTACCAACTGTGTTGTTCAGGAAGTGAGCACGCGTGTAGCGAAGTGCACGCTCCTGGATCGGAAGACCCGGAGCCATGTCTACTGCCACAGCGCCACCATAGTAGCCGGCCATGTTGTTCGAGAACTCCACACCATAGTTGGTGCCGTAGACCCACAGCGGGCCCGAAGCACCACCGGCGCCATACACGCGCATGTTGCGCTCGGTGTGGATGGCACCACCCGAAGCAACAGCGGAGTTGTCCTTGAACTTGATGTTGAAACCGTAGTTGCGGGCATTGATGATACCATCAGAGCCACCAACGTGCGGCGAAGGATTCTTGTCGGCCGAGTTGTAGGCCACATAGATAGCGCCACCACGTCCGGACTTGTTGTTCAGGAAGTGGGTCGGCGGGTTGTTGTCGAGGTTGCCACGCACTTCCAACGACAGGGCGTTGGAGGCAGCGTAGATCGCACCACCGTGAGAGTACGTCGGAATGGCAACTGCCGGATTCGACAGGGTCTTCTCGGTGATGTACGGAACCGTGGTCATGTTGTTGGTGTAGCGGCCGGCGAAGATCACCGACGTTGCGCCACCAACGTACACAGCACCACCACGAGCGCCTTTAGTGAACACGTTGTTCACCGGCGTGCTCGGCTGACGGTTCTCTGCGTAGTTGCCCGTGAACTCGATGGTGTCCTTACCCTGGAAGTCGTTGATACCAAGGCCAACGATCATCGGGTTGCGACCGGCGATGTACACGGCGCCACCGAACGAGCTGTTCTTGCGGGAGCGGTTCTCGGTTTCGAAGACCGTTGCTGCGCGATCGGCATCCGTAACCACGCGAATTCCGCCGATGCGGACCGTGTCCACGTCCGACAGAAGGGTGTGGTTGCCGATAAAGCGCGTTTGACGGATGCGGCCGAGCAGAAGTGCCAGACGAGCATCGTCGTAGCGCTGGCGGTTTGCGTCCGAAAGTTCAGCCGAGTAGTTCGGCATGTACAGACGGTCGATCGCCTTTACGTTCTGCGCGATCGGCTGAGCCGTCCACGGACTCGTCAGGAACGGGTTCGTGTTCGGGTCGTAGTTCGGCAGAGCGTTATAGATGTTGTCGGCCAGAGGATACAACCGCAGGTTCGGGTTGTTGTCGTTATCTGCCGGAGCCTGCAGGATCTGCAGAGCACCGCCATGATAGCGGGCCATGTTGTTGCGGAACGTACAGCCAACCAGCCAGGTACGAACGGAGTAGGTGGTGATGGCACCACCGCTACCGTTGGTCTCGGTCAGCAGCGTGTTGTTGGCGATCTCTGCGTCTGCACGCGAGAAGGCGTCGCCGTTCACGTTCTTGAGATAGACGGGCTCGTTGTCGACCGTCGTGTCCTTGCGGAAGTTCAGGAAGTCCACATCCCGGAAGAAGGCTG
The DNA here is from genome assembly GCA_024711065.1 of bacterium. Classification (GTDB taxonomy): domain Bacteria; phylum Bacteroidota; class Ignavibacteria; order Kapaibacteriales; family Kapaibacteriaceae; genus OLB6. The sequence goes on along the minus strand of JANJTN010000041.1, from coordinate 15,995 downwards.
CATGAGCACCCGGAAGTACGATGATGTGACCCCACTCGCGCGAGAAGTTGTTCACGTCACCAGCGATGAACGTGATGCGAGCAGCCGATACGTTCACCGGGCTGTTCAGCTTTTCACGGAACCACGGGTTCAGTCGGATGGCCGAGATCACGCCGCCAAGTTCAAGGCGGGTTGCCTTGTACATGACCGCCTCAGCCGGCGTCAAACCCTGCAGGTTTGGATCGCTGTTGCTGAGGTTGACGTGAAAGACCTGGCCATAGTTCGACGCATGGATCGTCGGTTCAGTGGCAATGGTCGACGTCACAACACCCGGCGCGCCGAAGTACGACGGATCATCATATCCGTTGTACGGCGGCTGCAAAGCATTTGCGGCGTTCGCATTATATGTAGCCGAAGCACGACCGTCAGCGATGATTCGACCACCCGTCGAATCGATCAGCCGGCCGTTCGGCAGAAACTCGACCCGCGTACCTGGCTCGATGACCAGTGTACCGCCGATCGTGTACGTGCCGCTAATCCGGTAGACCGTGTCCCTTACGAAAACACGAACATCGCCCGGTGCAAGACTACCGCGAACCTCCACGTAGTCCTGTGCTTGGGCTACGGCGAGAGCGGCGGTCAGCGCTAGCAGCAAGCTGCTTAGACGAAACCAACGTTGCATACAACCTCCAGTTGTAAAAACCTTATGTCTTTGATCTGCTTTTTTCACGTTATCGTTCTGATACATGCCGAAAACGGCAAAAAGGGCATAGAATGCCGATGCTCCCTAATCAATTGCCATGCCAAGACGTGCCAACCCGGTTCGGGCAGATGGTGCAACGTCTGATATTTCATACTGCTTAGCTACTGTTCGGTAAAGTTCGCCAGCCTTTTCCTTGTTGCCGGATTTTTCGTAACACAGGCCTGCTTTGTAAAAACAGGGGGCTTCCAGACCGGTCTTGAGGCCCCGTGTAGCAGCTTGTTCGTAGAGGTCTGCTGCCCCGGCCAAGTCGCCCGCGGCCTCTGCGCATGCTGCAAGTCCTTGCATTGCACCGAGTTCGATGATCGTGGAGCTGCTGGATCGTGCGGTTTCAAAGCGGGTTTTCGCTTCGTCGAACCGCCCGAGGTTCACCAGGCTGTTGCCGGCCATCAATGCGGCGATCTTCCCGGCGTCGGTTCCACCATACTGATCGGCGATCTCCAGCAAGCCAAGCACCTTGTCCTGACCCACCGGCGATACGGTATCTGCCGTGAGTGCTGCTTCGAACTCTCCCAGCTCGAACAACCCTCGGATGCGAGACAAGTGTGTGGCCGCCTCCTGGTTCTTGGTGGCCTGATTGGACATATACCAGTATCCGCCGGCGATGATCACTGTGATCACCAGGGCGATGCCTGCCGTGAGCTTCCACTTCTTTTGCGCCGTTGCAGCCCATGCGGGAACGTCGTCCCCACCAGCACTACCGGGCCGCTGTACTTCGCCTTGCTCTTCGATCATGAAGTCCTCAATTCTCTCATGCTACGCAACCCATGCTCAGTAGGGCACGGGTCGCTGCAAACACATATGTTCCGTATAGGCGCACTTCGCCCACGGACCAGAGGCCACAAATATATCGCGGCATCGGTGAAATCACAACAACTGTTCACTCCGCCCAACCCATACAATTTCTTGGGGTTAGGAGTGTGCAGACAGAGTGTGGAACGCACTCCACACCTTCGTTAAAAGCTCAGCGTTTGCTCCACGGAAGCCACGATATCGTCTACCGTGAGCAGAATGGCAGCCTCCAGGTTCTTGGCAAAACCCACCGGCGTGTCCTTGGATCCTACCCGAGCCACCGGGGCATCCAGATACCGGAAGAGCTCCTGGCCTATGGTCGCCGCCACTTCGCCTCCAAAGCCCCCTGTCACCTTGTCTTCGTGCGCTACCACACATCGCCCGGTACGCTGTACGCTCTCCAGGACGCGTTCCTTGTCCCAAGGGGCAAGGGAACGTAAGTCGATGACTTCGAGGGACTTACCAGATTCGGCCAATTGCTCGGCAGCCTTCAGACTCCAGTGAACGGCGGTTCCCCACGACACAATGGTCAGGTCCGAACCGCTACGCCGGACCCGTGCCTTGCCGAACGGAACCAGATAGTTCTCCGGGGGCATCTGGGCCGAGGTCGGGCGGTAGTTATAGAGGAATTTGGGCTCCAGGTACATGGTGGTTCCGCGAGAGCGGATCGCCGTGCGCATCAGGCCAACGGCATCGTCGGCAAAGGCCGGCATCACCACTCTCAGGCCGGGAAGCGTGGTGAACGTGCCCTCGAGATTCTGCGAATGATACAGGCCGCCCTGGATATAGCCACCGGAGGCCAGGCGGACCACCATGGCGGGAGCGAACTGACCCTTGGTACGCCAGTAGTCGTGCGTACACTCGATCAGCTGCTCCATGGCCGGCCAGAAGTAATCAGCGAACTCGGCACCCTCCACCACCACACGGATGTCGTCCCGATACCGGGTCATGCCGTTGGCCGTGCCCACGATAAAGTCTTCGGCGATCGGTGCGTTAAAGACGCGGTCGTTGCCGAACTCGTCCAGCAGGCCCTTGCAGACGTTGAAGATGCCTTGCTTCTTGAACGATGCCACGTCCTGCCCGAACAAGAATGTGGCCGGATTGCGCCGGAATTCCTCGATCATGGCCTGATTGATGCCTTCTCGCAGCGTGACCACCGGGGCATCCGCTGCGGGTACGGCGGTCGACTCCGAATCGTCCGAATAGTCTACAACGGCGGGCGGCAGCACGAAGTCGATGTACGACTCTCCGGCTGGGTCGGGAAGGGGCTCTACAGCATCGGCAGCGGCATTGATGATCCGCTTGTTCTCTTTCTCGATGGCCTCGGCCTCGGCTTCGGTAAGCATTCCGGCGTTGATCAATGCTGCCCGCATCCGCGGCAACGGATCACGCTGCTTCATGGCCTCCAGATCTTCGTCCGGACGATACAGCGTGTGATTGTCCGAGTTGGAGTGCGATCCAATACGGTCGCAATCAGCGTGCACCATGGCAGGCCCCTTGCCGGACAAAGCATAGGCAACAGCCTCTTCCATGGCCCTGTAGCTGTCCATGGGATTGCGGCCATCACATTCGATGATCTTCAGGTTGCTGAAACCGCGGAAGTTGTCGCTCACCTTGGTGTTGGCGGTTTGCTCCCGCACCGGCACGGAGATCCCATAGCCGTTGTTCTGGATCACGAACACGATGGGCAGTTTCTCGCGATCGGCACCGTTCACGGCCTCGTAGTAGTAGCCTTCCGATGTGGTGGATTCGCCCGTAGAGCAGAACACCACTTCGTTGCCCTTGAATTTCTTGATCGAACGCGCCGTGCCCACGGCCTGCTGGCTGTGGTTGCCGGTGCAGGACGAGGAGTTCTGGAGGTTCACGGACAGTTTGGCAAAGTGGTTGGACATGTGGCGTCCACCACCAGCCACGTCGGCATCCTTGCTCAAACCATTGGCAATGATCTCTTCGACCGTTACTCCACCCGCAAGCGACGTGAGCATGTCGCGGTAGTACGGAAACAGGAAGTCCTTGCCCTGACGGAAGATCTTGCCCATTGCCAGCTGGATCCCGTCGTGCCCGGCGAACGGTGCATGATACGACCAGCCCATGGCCATTTTCAGATAGTTGGCTGCCTTGATGTCCAGCTTGCGCCCCAGGTCCTGGGTGCGGTACCAGTCGATCAGCGTGGCCTTGTCGAACCCTGATACGTCGAAGGGGGCTGCTGTCTGCGAGCTGGTCTGCGAGCTGGCCTTCGGGCCAGCCTTCGGGGCGGATTTCTTGGCTGCGGTCTTCGCCTTTGCCATGATGGTCGTACTCCTGGATCGTTTACTTTTTTCTGTTCAATTGTTTGGTTTGCGAGCTAGCCTTCGGGCTAGTCTTCGAGCTGGGGACAAACGTCAGCCAGCCGTAGGGGTCGTTTCCTTCTACGGTGACCTGGGCGAACGCTTTCTGGATCTTTCTGGTAACCGGCCCAACCTTGCCCTTACCCACGGCGATCCGGTCTACCGACCGCACCGGGGTGATCTCCACGGCAGTACCGGTCATGAACATCTCGTCGGCGGTATACAACTGCGCCCGAGGAATGTTCTGCTCTCGGACTCGGTAGCCAAGAGCATCGGCAAGCACGCAGACAGTGTCCCTGGTGATCCCCGGCAGCAAACTGCTGGCGGACGGCGGGGTAATGATCTCGCCATCCATCACCAGAAAGATGTTCTCGCCGCTTCCTTCGGCCACATTGCCATACGTGTCCAGACAGATGCCTTCGGCATAACCGTTCTCGATGGCCTCCATCTTCACCAACTGTGAATTCATGTAGTTACCGGCCGCTTTGGAGATGGACGGCAGGGAATTCGGCGTGATCCGGTCCCAGGACGACACGCAGACGTCCACACCCATCTCGGCTGCAAGGTCGCCCAGGTACGCACCCCATTCCCACGTGGCGATATACACTTCCAGTGGGTTGTTCTGCGGATACACACCCATGTTACCGAAGCCTCGGAAAGCAAAGGGTCGGATGTAGGCCTGCGACAATTCGTTGCGCTGCAACAGAGCCACCGCAGCGGTACTCAGCTCGTCTACACTGTGCGGCAGCGTTGTTCGATAGACCTTCAGCGATTGGTGGAACCGCTTCATATGATCAGCCAACCGGAAGATGGCCGTGCCGTTGGCCGTGTGGTAGGCGCGAATGCCCTCGAACCACGAACTGCCGTAGTGGATGGCGTGCGACAGCACATGGGTCGTGGCCTGCTTGAAGGGGATGAACTTGCCATCCTTCCAGATCGATCTCGTAGGGGTGATCGCCATCGCTTTCTCCAGGTTACTCCGCGGGCTGCCCGTCCAGGGCCTCCCGCATCAGGTCCGTTGCCACGTTGGGGTTCGCCGAACCTCCGGTAGCCTTCAGGACCTGGCCTACAAAGAATCCCAGCAGCTTCGTCTTGCCTTCACGATACTTCTGGACGTTGTCAGGATTGGCCGAAACGATCTCACTGACGATCGCGCGCAACGCGCCAACATCGGAAACCTGCACCAACCCTCGTTCTTCGACGATCTCCCCAGCCAGCCGCTCCGTGCCCACCAGATCCGGAAAGATCTCCTTGGCGGTCTTGTTGGAGATCGTCCCATCGGCCACCACATCAACCAGCGACGCAAGTTGAAGGGGGCTTAGGCCTACCTCGCTCACACCGATCTTGCGCTCTCCCATGATGCGCAGGATCTCCGTCATCATCCAGTTCGACACCTGCTTGAAGGTGTCGTTCGAGGGGTTCTTCAGCCCTTTGACCGCTTGTTCGTAGTAATGGGCCAGCTCCACGTCGTCTACCAGGATCCCGGCATCATAGGCCGGAAGTCCATACTGGGAGCGGAACCTCCGCTTCTTGTCTAAACCTAGTTCAGGCAAAGACTTACCGAGTTCACCCACCCAGGCTTCCGACACTTCCACAGGGGGCAGGTCGGGTTCCGGGAAGTACCGGTAGTCGTGGGCCATTTCCTTGCTGCGCATCACCTTGGTGGACTGTGTGCCGGCGTCCCACATCATGGTTTGCTGCACTACCGAGCCCCCTGCCTCAAGAACCTCGATCTGACGGGCGATCTCGTATTCGATGGCTTTCTCGACGTTTCGGAAGGAGTTCAGGTTCTTCACCTCGGTCTTGGTCCCGAAAGGCTCGGTACCCACCGGGCGAACGGACACGTTGGCATCGCAACGCAGCGAGCCCTCTTCCATGTTGCCGTCGCAAATGTCCAGATAGATCAGGATCTGCCGCAGCTGCTGCAGGTACAGATAGGCCTCGCGGGCAGACCGGATATCGGGTTCGGACACGATCTCGATCAGCGGCACGCCGGCGCGGTTCAGGTCTACCAGCGTATCGATATCCAGATCATGGATGCTTTTGCCGGAGTCCTCCTCCATGTGGATGCGGGTGATCCCGATCCGCTTGGTGGTCTCATCCTCCTGCTCGATCTCCACAAAGCCCTGATAGCAGATCGGATCCTCGTACTGAGAGATCTGATAACCCTTGGGCAGGTCGGCGTAGAAGTAGTTCTTGCGGGCGAACGTGCTTACCGGACGGATCGAACAGTGCGTTGCCAGGCCCATGCGGACGGCGAACGTCACCAGATTGGCATTCAACACGGGCAGCGTGCCCGGGTGGCCAAGACAGATCGGACAGGTGTTCACATTCGGCTTGGCGCCAAAGGTGGTTGGGCACGCACAGAAGGCCTTGGAGGCGGTCTTCAACTGGGCGTGGATCTCGAGTCCGATTACGGGTTCGTACGCGGTGGGCATGCTGTCCGGAGTGTGTCGCAAGGACGTCAAAACTACGGAAATCAAACGGGTAGGGGGCTACCCAGGTGCCACACTTCTACGGATAATCCACGAACCCACTACCACCATTCCGGGAGTCACTGATTCCGGGAGCAGTCCCGGACTATTCCGGGAGTCACTGATTCCGGGAGCAGTCCCGGTCGTTTGCCGAAGGAATGGTAGGTAGGTGCGTTCTACGGCTCTCGGCGGACCGAATATCCACCTGTGACGCGGTCCTTGTGGGTCGTTGCTGCGCCAGACCATCGGCAGGAGTCCGAGCCCACGCCATCGATGAAGACCCCAACGCTCATCAGTTCGTCTCGGTAGGTGCCAAATGGAGCGTTCAGCGTGGTGGTTCCCAACGGCGGCGTATCCGTCCACCCGTTGGGGTCTCCCAGCAACACGTAGTCGCAGGCATACACATCGTTTCCGCCCCGGTCCCAGAGCCAGCCGATGCTGTTCAGATCGGCACTTCCTCCGCAGTGCGTGCGCAGCAGGTACTGGTCGTTCCCGGCTCCGTCGATGCTCACGCCAATGCTGCCGTCGCGGGCATGACCCTGGTATTGGTTCACCACGTCGCCATTGCCCACGTTATAGGCATCGTTGCCCATCAGGTCTACCTGAACGCCGATCGCAAAGTGGGCACCGGCACCGAGCGAGTACTTGCCATTGGTGTAGGTGTCGTCTCCCTCCCAGTCTTCCAGCATGCCCAGGGCCCACCAGTATCCGCATCCCTGACTCCACGCCCCGGCGGTGTAGGTGTCGTTACCCCGAACGTCCAGCAGCAGCGCAACACCACCGGCCAGGCTATGTCCGTCGCCCAGATCGGCCCGACGTCCGAATGCCGCGCCCTGCGCACGAGACACCGACTGCCACAGATAGATCTCGCTGGGAGCGCCATCCAGACGCGCCAGATAGTGGTCGTTGCCGTCACGGTCGATCAGCATCGCTGCACCAAGGGCCTGGGCATAGGCCTGCCCCTCGGCAGCGCAGATATAGACATCGTGGCCGGACCGATCATCCAGTACCGCAATGCCTGCCGTGGCAGCCCCCTGCCCATACTGTCCCTGCAACTCGTACGCATCGTTTCCGGCGCGATCCTGCAGTACGGCAATGCCGTGGAACGCGGCAGCAATGGAGAGAGTGCCGCCCACGTACCGATCGTTCCCGTCCACGTCTACCAGGACCGCTACCCCCAACACTCCGGCACAGATTGCTGCCGTGTCTCCGGGGGACTCATATGCATCATCGCCACTGCGATCGATCACGACAGAGAAGTACTGCCGAGGAACCATGGTGCTGGCAGTGCGGCCAAGGTACACGTCGTTCCCGCCGGCATCGATCACGGCCAGCAGTGGTTGATGCGACGGCGAAATGGTGTCCGCACCGGGACCGGAACAAACCACCCAGCCGCGCGGTGTCTGGATCGCGATCTGACCGTTCGGAGTAGAGGCTGGCACAGATGCATCAGCAAGCCAGTGCGCGATGGCTGAGTCGAGATGTGCGGTCAGTAGCACACCGCAGAAGGTCAGGGCTTTACGGTCGATCTGGTCCAGGGCGTCCAATCCAAATGGATGCGTACTGGCGTATTGTCCGCCGCGATCCTCGCGCCATGGTGCCGTAACGGCATGGTACATATCTGCTGGTGTTGGCCTGGACGAGAACAGTGCGTCGTAGGCCGAGCCACGAAAGGCCTGATGCAGGAACGGATCGGCGTCCTCCGCAGCTCGCACGATCTGTGAGATCAATCTCTGGGTCGCTGCCGGCAGTAGAGCGAACGCCGGATCGGCGATTTCCAGGACGGTCGTGTCGATCTTGGCCTCGGTGAAGCGCCCTGCGGAGATGTCGGCCATGGATGCTGCAATACGCACCAGACCGGACAGACTACTGTTTCGAGCGGCACTGCGGGCATAGTTGCCGCTCTTTGACGGCAGGGTGAACACGTTGCGAAAACCCTGACGCACGGTTCGCAGCAGGAGATGATCCGATCCGAACTGCTCCATGTCTACCGGTTCGTAGCCAAGCGTAGAAATGTTCAGGTCGTTCAGCACATGCTGCTGGTCCACCTCGGGAAGCACCAGCTGCAGGCGGGCATTCGCCAGGGAGTCCAGCGATACTTGTGCCTGCATACTGACTGCGGACATCAACAGCAGACCGGTCAACATCCACTTCATGATCAGTCCTTACCGGATTCGAATAACGCTTGGCAGAGCGCTTCACGCACGACGTGGTCGCCAAAGACTTGCTGAATACGCTCCATGTGGATCGAAGATCGTGGTTCCGGTGCGGCTGCTGCAACAACCGCCATCAGCGATGGAATGTCTCCAGCGACCTGAATGAGCTCCGGACCCAGCTGCTCGGCCAGCGCACACAGATAGGGTGTCTCTACCCCGAAGACGGGTATACCGAGAGACAACGCATACACCACGCTTCCCGAAGCGATCATGTCGCGATCGGCATGCACCACGATCAAGCCCCGGGCTTTCCGGAGTACGTGTTGGATCACGGCGTTGTCCAGGAACGCCGGTACCACATGAACGCCCGGACGTTGCATCAGCTCGAGCCGGGCTTGGTAGTCCTTGTTGGTCGGTGGAGCGCCAAAGACCAATAAACGCTGCGACTCCGGAAAGGCGTCGATCAGATCCGGCAGATGTTTGTAGGGCTCCATGCGTCCGAACGACACAAAGTACCCTGGCTCCCACACAAGACGTTCCGGGAGGTCTGCGTCGGTTTCGGTAGCTGGCTCCACTTCGTAGAGCGGATGCGGACAGTACACACGGTGCGGATATGCCGGGCCGGCTTCCACCGGCGAATGCACTACCACTCGATCGCACCAACGCTCAAAGCGGTCCACGGCCCGCGCCACGCGTTCCGCATGATCCGGATGCGTGCGATGCGGGTAGCGATTGTGCCGAACAAAGACGATCCGGCGCGCCCAGAGTCGGTACACCAGTACCTTGACATAGGCGCGAATCACGCCCTTCATCGACAGGCGTCCGCGGTCGTCGATCATCTTGTTGTCGATCCACTGCAAATACAGCGCATCAAACCGCTGACCGCCCCGAAGGCGAGACTGTAGAAGCGATCCCTGACTTGGCAAGCGGCAGGTGTCTGCCACCGGCTCCAGGATCTCTTCCAGTCGGATCAGATACTCTTCCTGCACCACACGCCGCGGCAGGATCGCCACGCTCATTCGCGAAAGCGAAACACGTTCGGTCCTCATGCTCCGGCCGCCTGTTCCAGATCCAGGTTGCCTCCACACAGGATGATACCCACGCGTTGACCGCGGACCAGATCGGGGTGGTCCAGCAGGACGCCGATCGTAACGGCCGCGCTGGGTTCGATCACGGTCTTCACGCGCTCCATGATCAGGCGCAGTCCGCGCCGAATGCTCGCTTCGGAACAGGTTTCCATACGAACGCCGTTAGCGGTAAGGTAGTCAAAGGTGCGACGACTCAAGGCGGTTCGTAGACCATCGGCGATCGTGGTAGGGGGCTTTGGTGGGAGCAACGTGCCACTACGCAGCCCCCTGGCAGCATCGTCGGCTTCTTCCGGTTCAGCACCGATGATCGTGATCGAAGGCTTCAGGGATCTCGCCGCAATGGAGGTTCCGCTCATCAAACCACCGCCGCCGACGGGAGCCATGATCACGTCCAGCTCGGGACGCTCTTCCAGGAGTTCCAGAGCTGCCGTGCCCTGCCCGGCGATCACGTGATCGTTGTCATACGGATGGATCATCGTTGCACCGGTGCGTTCGAGGACCGCGTTCAATGTTGTCTCCCTAGCCTGCAGGGTACTCTCGCAAAACACGATGTCGGCTCCATATCCTCGTGTGGCCGCCACCTTTACCTGTGGAGAGTTCTCCGGCATCACGATGGTGCACGGTATGGATCGCAGACTGGCAGCATAGGCCAAAGCCTGGGCATGGTTGCCGGACGAGTGAGTGGCAACACCACGCGCCGCGTCGGCCTCGCTGAGCTGCATCACGGCATTCACGGCTCCGCGCGCCTTGAAGGCGCCAACCTTCTGCAGGTTCTCGGCCTTGAAGTACAGCTCTGCCTGGAACATCGCGTTCAGGGAATGCGACGTCAGCACCGGCGTACGATGCACGTACGGTGCGATCCGTTCTGCCGCTACCCGTATCTGCGAAAGGTCAACCACTTACATACTTCGCCGGTACTGTCCACCCACTTCGTACAAGGCGTGCGTAAGCTGACCCAGCGAACACACCTTGGCCGCCTCCATCAAGGCCTCAAAGATGTTGTGGTTCTGTACGGCCTTGTGCTTCAACTGATCCAGTGCCGCAGGTGACCGATCGACGTTCCGTTGCTGAACTGCCGCCACGTTCGCGATCTGCTGTTCCTTCTCCGCCGTCGTGGAACGGATCACTTCCTGCGGGATCACGGTGGGCGATCCCTTGGAGCTGAGGAACGTGTTCACACCGATGATCGGATAGTCTCCGGTGTGCTTCAGCGTTTCGTAGTACAGACTCTCTTCCTGGATCTTGTTCCGCTGATACATGTTCTCCATGGCACCCAGGACGCCGCCGCGTTCGGCGATGCGCTTGAACTCGGTGTACACGGCTTCCTCTACAAGGTCCGTGAGTTCCTCGATGATAAAGGAACCCTGCATTGGGTTCTCGTTCTTGGCCAGGCCCAGTTCGCGGTTGATGATCAGCTGGATGGCCACGGCGCGGCGCACGCTTTCTTCGGTAGGCGTGGTGATGGCCTCGTCGTAGGCATTGGTGTGCAGGGAGTTGCAGTTGTCGTAGATGGCGTACAACGCCTGCAGCGTGGTTCGGATATCGTTGAAGTCGATCTCCTGCGCGTGCAGCGAACGTCCGGATGTCTGGATATGGTACTTGAGCATTTGCGACCGCTCATTGCCGCCATACTTCAGCTTGATGGCCTTGGCCCAGATACGTCGAGCAACGCGGCCGATCACGGAGTACTCCGGATCCACGCCATTACTGAAGAAGAAGCTCAGGTTGGGGGCAAAGTCGTTGATGTCCATCCCACGCGACAGATAGTACTCCACATAGGTGAAGCCATTGGCCAGCGTGAAGGCCAGCTGCGTGATCGGGTTGGCTCCGGCTTCGGCTATGTGATAGCCGCTGATGGACACGGAGTAGAAGTTCCGCACCCCTTCGTCGATAAAGTACTGCTGCACGTCACCCATGATCCGCAGGGCGAACTCCGTAGAGAAGATGCAGGTGTTCTGCGCCTGATCTTCCTTCAGGATGTCGGCCTGCACGGTTCCGCGCACGCTCGTCAGAGCTCGCTTTTTGCACTCGGCATACACGTCGGCGGGCAACACCTGGTCGCCGGTTACCCCCAGCAGCATCAGGCCGAGACCCGTGTTGCCCTCAGGCAGCGTGCGCGTACCATCGGCCTGTTGGTAGTGCGGCCGAGGAAGCCCCTTATCCGCATAGATCCGATCGATAGTTGCCTGTACCTCGGCTTCGAGATGATGGGCCGTGATGTACTTCTCACACTCTTGGTCGACGGCAGCATTCAAGAAGAATGCCAGCAACATCGGTGCGGGACCGTTGATCGTCATGGAGACCGACGTACTCGGCGCACAGAGATCGAATCCGGAGTACAGCTTCTTGGCATCGTCCAGCGTGGCCACGCTCACACCGGAGTTGCCGATCTTGCCGTAGATGTCAGGACGCACTCCGGGGTCTTCACCGTAGAGGGTTACGCTGTCGAACGCCGTAGACAGGCGAGCTGCCGGCATGCCATGAGAGAGATAGTGGAAGCGCTTGTTGGTGCGTTCGGGGCCACCCTCGCCGGCGAACATGCGCGTTGGGTCTTCGTTGGTCCGCTTGAACGGATACACACCGGCCGTGTACGGGAATTCGCCCGGTACGTTCTCCTGCATACACCACCGAACGATCTCGCCCCAGTCCTGGAACTTTGGTAGGGCGATCTTGGGAATGCGCGTATGCGACAGCGATTCCGTGTGATTTCGCACGCGGATCTCTTTGCCACGCACCGTGTACACGAACTCCTCGCCTTCGTAGGCGGCTCGCTTTTCATTCCAGGATGCCAGGAGCTGACGCACTTCATGGTCCAGCTGCTGTTCCAGTTCCTTGGCCCGTTGCTCCAGCGTGGCGATCGCCTCCGGAACCGGGGCGGGTGTGGCAGCCGTAGCCTGGGCAGATCGTTGTTTGGTGCTCATGTCGGTCTTAGTTGTGCGTCAACAATCGGCCCTTCAGCGTGGCGTTCGCCTTGCGTCCGCCGTACCACAGCGTATAGATCTTTCCGGCACCAAAGGTCATCCCGTTCTCTCGCGTAAGCACGGAATCGCCAACGGCATCAAAGAACCGAATGTTGTAGGTGCCCGGTGGGATCACCAGGAACTGGCTGCCTGTGGTGGACGACTGGCCCACACCCTTGTACGGAATACCCTGCATGCCGGGGATAGGATAATCGCTGCCCGGAGCAAGTTCGGTGACCACATTGATGGCTGGTGCATCCGAGGCCGTGTGCACGAAGCGTACAAGCGACTGGGACGGATTAGGAACGACCACATCTTCCAGGTTCAGCGCTTCCACAGTGTTCAGGTTGCCGTCGCCTACCAGGATGGACGTGTAATTCTTTCCGGCCTGGATGGTAAGGGGCTGAGCCACGAGCAACGGCGTGGTGCCGGAAGACACCGTGTAGGCGTGCTCGCCAACACCAAAGAAGCGATAGCCCGACGCATCGGCGAACCGCATGCCCTTGATCTGTGGCGATCCACCATCTACGGCAACGTCCACGAGGCCCGTTCCGGCGATGGTCTGCAGGAACTGCAGATTGGCCGTTGGCACTTCCACGAAGTCCACCACGTCGGTCTTCGATCCGTTGTCCTTGTACATGCGCAACGCCAGCGGGTAGGCATCGGCATCATCGCGGGTGCCGTGCAGTACGATGGTGTAGGCACTACCCGGATCCAGGTTCACCAGCTGATAGGTCCGTGTGAACGATGTGTCCTCTTTCAGCTTCAGCGTGAACGAGTAGGTGCCGGCAACAACATCGGTGTAGAGTGTGGACTCCGTTCGGCGGATGTAGTTGTGCAACAGCGTCTTGTTGCCGGTGATCATCACAGCATACTCTTCCAGTTTTGGTGCCGGCGCATACGAGGCATTCACGAACTTGATCCGAGCATTCTCCGGAGCTGCCTGGAGTTCGTCTGATGACACCTGCGCTGCGAACGCTGACTGCGGCGGGTAGCAGTACATGGTGTAGTAGGCACCGTCGGACAGGGTCCGCGTTGCCAGCTTGAGCACCTGCGTCTGTCCGGTAAGATGTACGCTCACATTGCGACTGCCGTTGAGCGTTCCCTTATAGCCGCTGCTCTCGAGGAACTTGATGTTGGTGTGCACGATCTGGTCGTCTACACGCAGGTCCAAGCCCCCTCCATCATAGACCGCATGCAGCAGGCGGATCTTGGGTGCATTGTCGTTCGGGTCTGGCCCGTTCGGCTCGTCGTCTCCGCAGCCAACAGCTACAAAGCCAACGAGAGCAAGAAGTGCAAGAAATCGGTACATGGGACTACTCTGGTGGTGAGTGGGAGTTCTTAGGTAGTGGTTCGCAGCGTTTCGATAGCGCCGTTGATCTGCCAGAGCGCACGGGCTACCTGTGATTGCTGGTCCACGTGTCGGTCATAACGTTTATTCTCGTCTACGATCTCGGCCAGATACCGAGTCCGATCCGGCGGGATCACGTAGATCTTCTCGCTCATTTCATCGGTCACGAGAAAGTGACTGGTCCAAGGGAGGGCGTAGCGCTGGATCACCAGATCCATCAGTGCCCGATATAGCGTGTTGGTGCCGGGGTCGTTGAACTGCGAGGCGATCGTACCGAACACCGGCATGGCATCCGGCTTCTGATCGAAGGCCTGACGGCTGCGCTGCATCTGTTTCTTTACGTCGCGCAGTGCATCCAGCGCTCCACGCTTGTCGAACTTGTTCAGGGCGATGATATCGGCGAAGTCGATCATGTCGATCTTTTCGAGCTGGCTGGCAGCACCGTATTCCGGCGTCATCACATACATGGTGACCTCGGCGATGTCCGTGATCTGCGAATCGCTCTGGCCGATCCCGGCCGTTTCGACCAGGATCAGATCGAAGCCGGCGGCCGACAGGACGTCGATCGCCTCGTTCACGTGCCGCGAGACGGCCACATTAGCCTCTCTGGTGGCGAACGAGCGCATATAGACTCGCGGGTGATACACGGCATTCATGCGGATCCGGTCGCCCAACAGCGCACCTCCGGTCTTGCGTTTGGACGGATCGATGCTCAGGATGCCGATCGTCTTGTCGGGCTGGTCGATGAGGAAGCGCCGCACCAGTTCGTCCGTGAGGGACGACTTTCCGGCACCGCCGGTACCGGTGATGCCAAGAACGGGTGCTCGTTTTACGCCCTGGGCAAAGGCGATCCGTTCTGTCTGGCCGAGTTCCGAGGCGGTGATCGCCTGAGCCAGCGCCAGAGGGTCTCGCGCCTTAACGCGTGTTTCCAGGTCGGCCCCGTACACATCCGGCGACACGTGGTCAGCCCCCTTCACCAGATCGTTGATCATGCCCTGCAGACCCATTTCGCGTCCATCGTCGGGCGAATAGATCCGGGCGATCCCGTATTCGTGGAGTTCCTGGATCTCGGTGGGCAGAATGGTGCCGCCGCCGCCGCCGTAGATCCGGATGTGGCCGGCCCCACGCTGGTGCAGCAGGTCGTACATGTACTTGAAGTACTCCAGGTGCCCGCCCTGATAGGACGTCATGGCAATGGCCTGCGCATCCTCCTGGATAGCGCAGTCCACCACTTCGGCCACGGATCGGTTGTGTCCGAGGTGGATCACCTCGCATCCGGTGGCCTGGATGATCCGGCGCATCACGTTGATGGCAGCGTCGTGCCCGTCAAAGAGCGACGCTGCCGTGACCACGCGAACCTTGTTGGCGGGTTTGTAGGGGTCCGGTGAATGCATCATGCACTATGGCTGTGGATAAGTACGCAAAAGTACGCACATCATGGACATATGGGGTTTCCGCGATCTCAAAAAGACGAACGGTCATCTCTCCCTGCTTCCGTGACTTTGGTCATGTGGCAGGTCCTCCGGAAACCACAGTTTGCAGTCATCGGTTCGCAGGAACCCACAGCAATATCACCACCCGTTCACGGAGGATCGTGATGAAGGCAAATGTTGGGAGTGCAGACAAGATCGTTCGCTATCTGTTGGCCCTTGGCCTGGCAGCGCTGATGTTCTTTGGTGTGATCGAGCAGGGATCGGCCCTGTTCTGGGGTGCCGGCGCTCTGGCAGTGATCTTCGCCGGTACGGCCATGATCAACTGGTGCCCGATCTGGGCCGCCTTTGGAGTGAACACGAGGAAGAGCAGAGAGTAGCCTTTAGCGTTTAGCGTCGAGCGTTTTGCGTCGAGCGTTTTGCGTCGAGCGTCTAGCGTCTAGCGTTTAGTGTTGAATGTCTGGCGGCTAGACGCTAAGCGCTAGACGCTAGCCGCTAACCGCCGCCCTATCTTCGTTCGTGGCTGATCTGATCGTATTGGGCGGCGCCGAGGAGATCGGCGCTAACGCCTACTATCTGGAGTTCGACGGCACCGGGATCCTGATCGATGCCGGGTTGCACCCGCGTGCGCGCGACAAGCGGGCGTTTCCGGACCTGGATGCGTTAGGGCAGCGTCCG
>JANJTN010000037.1 GCA_024711065.1 bacterium | reverse complement strand
GGCGCAGCGGTTGCCATGCAGAATGGCATTGTTCACGGCCTCGGTCATGGCTAGTAGCACATCGTGATACCGCTCACGCGTGGCCGCGGCTACCTCGGCGATGGACCGCAGGAACGGGTCCACCTGCCGGATACTTTCCGGATGGCTTTGCAGGGTCAGATGATATGACTGGTTCAGTGCCATGCCCTAGAGCGCTACTCGCGCCAACAGCAACAGGTTGGGCAATTCTCGCGTTCCCACCGGGTGCAATGTCTGAAATTCATACCAACCATCGATCTGCAAGGTAGAGCCATCGGCGGCGCGGAACCGGATCACGGCCTCGGGTGCCCAGGAACTGACGCCGTTCAGGATCGATGGCGAACCCGGCAAGGAATTCAAAGCGCGCTGCTCCAGTGAATATAGCCGCAGGCCCGCCCCAACATCCCACGCCGACGATGCCCGCGTGAACAGATGCGTCCGCACCAGGTACTCCAGGTTGCCCGCTTGCGGGATCTCCGCAAAATCTCCCCACAACAGCGTGGACCGCTCAAAGTACCGCACCAGGGTGGGCACCTCCACGCGCAGGGTTGGCGTTAGCCGCACGCGGATCGAGTCCCGGTACGATACCTGACGGAACCCGTAGCTACTCACCGAAGCCCCTTTCCCCTCAAAGTCGTACACCGTGTAGTTGGCCAACACCTCGAGTGAAGGCTGCGCCGAGACCACGGAACCATGGATCCTGATGAAGGGGGCTAGTCGGAGGACATGATTCTCGTTGTTGAACGCACTGCGAGAGCTGCGCAGATACACGAAGTGTACGTACTGTCCGGAAAGCGCTACTCCCACGGTGAGAAGATCGGAGATCGACCGAGCATAGCGCAGCGTGGCGATGGCCTGCAGCTCGTCGCGGTCGTCGTCGTTGCGGTCGCTGGGTGTGTCGTATTGCAGCAGCCAAGACGTCCACTCGGCCGACAGGGTGTCTCGGGCCGACGGGCGGATCACGGCCTGCGCAAAGAACCGGGTGCGGCCTGTCTGGTTGTCTCGTTGGGCTTCCTGACTCCGCAGGCCTTCGAGGTCTTCGGGATCGATCGGGTGACGTTGTTGGAGGGTGTTGCTCTCCGATCGCTGATATCGCTCCAGGCCCACACTCACGTCCACGGCCTCGGTACGGTAGCGGATCCGGCCTTGCAGGTCCAGGACGAACTCGCGCAACGTGCGGTCCACAGCCGTGATCGGCGTCTGAGCCACCGGCTCGTCGTACGACCGCAGGATGTCGTTCGCCTGGATCATCCCGATGAAACTGGCACTCCACTCATCGCTGATCTGGTAGGTCAGGTCTGCATCAACGCCTGCGCGATCTTCAAAGCGACCTTCCACGGTAAGGGCGGTGGTAGACCCGGCCACGGCCGTAAAGTACTGCCGAGCCAGCGAGGAGTAGCCGCCGCCGAGGCGCAGGGACGAGCCCCCTTCGATCCATCGGGCCACATCGGTGCGCAGATCGATATCACTGTTCGTCCGCCGCTCGTCCAGGTAATGCCAATCGGCCAACGCCCCACCCGAAAGCGCCCATTCGTCCAGAGCCAGATCGTACAGGCGCAATCGCGCACCTACGATCGGTCCGGTAGCCTGGGTGCCCAGCTGCTCGGTGCTCTCTACGCCGCCAAAGCCTTCCACGTTCCAGTCCGGCGAGGCGTGGTAGCGCAGACCGCCTACGCCGTTCAGCCGCTGGAGGGACGACAGGCCGGCCGATCGGGAGTCGTCGGCCCAGAGGATCCAACTGCCGCGAACAATGGCCGACAAGGTGGGTGAAAGGGGCTGGTCGAAGGCGATCTGCGCATTCTGATTGTCGCGCGTGGCCGTTGCCGCCGTTCGAAACGTGGAGCCGCGATACTGATTCGTCCACCGAAATCGGCCACTGCCCACGGGCACCGTAACGTCGGCATTCCCCGTGAACATCAGGGTGTTCGTGATCTTGTCGACGCCAAAGACAATACCTCCCGAATCCACGATCGTGGGCTGCTCAAAGAGTTCAGCGGCCTCCTGCGACGTAACAATTGCGGGGTAAATGAAACAGATAACTGCTACACAGAGAGAAAATGACGTTGATTTATAAGGAGTTATGCGGTTCACTTGTCGCGCCCTAGTAGCAAACCCGATGTAACAAATCGCGTAATTTTGCTTTGCACCCCAGTACGCCTACCTCTAGATTGCGATTGTTCCCAACAGGGTTTGGGCAAAGGAGAATTGAAGATGGCAACACACTCACCACGTACGATCATGCTTCTGGACGCCGACAAAGAGCGGCGGTCCGAGACGGCGGGCATTCTCATCGAGAACGGCCTGTCGGTGCTGGTAGCCGCCGACGTGAAGTCGGCCCAGGCATTGGTTCGCCACCATCGGCCGTCGGCGGTGGTCCTGGATGCCGACTTCCTGCACGTGCCGGACCTTCGGCAGAAGCTATACATCCATGGGCTGAATGTGGACACGCCGTTCGTGGTGTTGGCCGACGACTCCGAGCCGCTGGCAGCCACCAGCGTTCCGTATGGGGTGATCTCGCGTCCGCTCACCGATGCCGGCATTCATTCACTCCTTGCGATCCAGGGACTTCCGGTAGCCGGCGAAGTGCCGCCTACGGTGGACGCCAATCGTCCGAATGCGTCGCTGCTGTATGCCCTGCCCCACGAATATCGCACACCGCTCACGGACATCATTGGTCAGGCCTCCTATATGCACGGCCATGCTCGGACCTCTTCGCCCGACGAGATCCGCGAAGTCAGCGCCGAGATCCTGTCCGCAGCCCGCCGGTTGCTGCGTGTGACGGACAACTTCCTGATGTATGCCCAGATCGAGACCTTGTCCGAAAGCCCCATGCACATCGAGCGCATGCGGCAGGTAACCACCTCCGAGCCGGCGTCGGTGATGTACGACACCATCATTCAACGGGCCCTGGCGCACGACCGCCAGAACGACGTAAGCCTGGCACTGGACGTCGAAGGCGTACCGCTGGCCATCATGGAACAGCATCTGGACAAGATCACCACCGAATTGATCGACAACGCCCTGTACTTCTCCCGTCAGGGTACCCCCGTTACCGTCTCCGCCACTCCCACCAGCGACATGGTAACCTTTACGATCCGCGACCACGGCGTCGGGATGCAGGAACAGGAGCTGATGCAGATCGGCGCCTACCGTCAGTTCCGGCGCCGGAGTCAGGAGCAGCAAGGCATCGGCCTTGGCCTGGTGATCGCCAAGCGCCTGGTAGAGGTCCACGGCGGCACGTTCACGGTGTCTTCGGCCCTGGGCATGGGCACGAGCGTGACCTTTACGCTCCCGCGCGCGAAAGCGGCCTAGGCTGGAGGTCAGCGACGGTCGGTCAGCGACGGTCGGTCAGCGACGGTCGGTCAGCGACGGTCGGTCAGCGACGGTCGGTCAG
>JANJTN010000016.1 GCA_024711065.1 bacterium | reverse complement strand
AGTCCGGTTCGTCGATCCACAATGTGGTCGTTGGCGTTGCTGGTGATCACATCAGTACCTCTGTTACCCGCGCGATCGTTACCACCACATCGTCCGAGATCACGCAGACGGACATCAACCGGCTGCAGCACGAGCTCTCGCAGGTGCGGATCACGCCGGATCGTCAGATCCTGCACGTGATCCCCCAGGACTACATCATCGACGGCCAGGACGGTATCTCGGACCCGCTCGGTATGAGCGGCAAGCGATTGGAAGCCACAGCACTGGTGATCACCGCTTCATCATCGGCGGTGGAGAACATTTACAAGTGTGCCGAGCGCGCCAATGTGCACATCGATGCACTGGTGTTGCAGCCCCTTGCCAGCGCCTATGCCGTGCTGGACGAAGCCGAGAAGGAAGTGGGCGTTGCCTTGATCGATATTGGTGGCGGCACTACGGATGTGGCCGTGTTCAAGGACAATGTGTTGCGATTTGCCACGATCGTGGCGATCGCCGGACAAAAAGTGACCGACGACATCGTGGCCGTTCTCGGGATCCGCGGTACGGATGCTGAACGGATCAAGAAGGACCACGGTCACGCGGCATCGGATTCGATCATGCGCGACGAGGTGTTCCACATTCAGGGACTGGCCGGACGTACTCCGACGGAGCTCAGCAAGTCCGTCCTGTGCCAGATCATCGAACCCCGCGTGGAAGAGATCTATGAACTGGCCATGCGCAAGCTGATGGACTCCGGATTCGGTCACCACATCTCGGCCGGCGTGGTGCTTACCGGTGGCAGCTCCATGCTGCGCGGTGCTGATGCGCTGGCCTCCAAGCTGTACCGTATGCCCGTGAGCATCGGCATCCCACGTGGCTTCAGTGCCGAGGGGTTGGCCAAAGAAGCAACGTCGCCGATGTATGCCACGGCCGTGGGACTGGCGCTGTACTCGGTACAACACGCAGACGAATTCGAGATCCCAGAGGATCGAACACACGAAACAACACTCGCAGGTGATCGAGAGCAGCACTCGACCAAACGCGAGGGATTTATGGGACGGATCATCAAATGGTTCGAAGAACTGTAACGAGCGATCGGGGGGAACATGCCGATTGAGTTAGATACCACGCATCACGGTGGCGCCAGACTGAAAGTGATCGGCGTTGGTGGAGCCGGCGGCAACGCGGTTCGCACCATGGTCGAGCGTAATCTGGAGAACGTCGAATTCATCGCCGCGAACACGGACGCTCAGGCGCTCCTGCGGAACCCTGCCCCGGTGAAGATCCATCTGGGCAATGGATCTACGCGCGGGCTTGGCGCCGGTGCCAATCCCGAGGTCGGCCGAAGCGCCGTTGAGGAATCGATCAGCGACATCCGGGAGTGCCTGTCCGGGGCCGACATGGTGTTCGTGACCGCCGGCATGGGAGGCGGCACCGGAACCGGTGCAGCGCCGATCGTAGCCCGCGAGGCCCGCGAACTGGGAGCCCTGGTGGTGGGCATCGTCACCCGCCCGTTCGCCTTTGAGAACAAGAAACGCTCGGCTGTTGCCGAGCAAGGTATCGAGCTGCTCCGCGAGCATGTGGATGCCCTGATCGTGATCCCGAACGACCGGATCCTTTCGGTGGTCGACGCCAGCGTACCGTTCAAGATGGCGCTGGAGAAGGCCGACGAGGTGCTGTACAACGCCACAAAAGGGATCGCCGACATCATCCTGCATGAGGGGATGATCAATGTGGACTTTGCCGACGTTGCTACCGTGATGCGCAATCAGGGCGATGCCCTGATGGGGATCGGCACGGCCTCCGGAGAGCGCCGGGCTATGGAAGCAGCACAGAATGCTCTGAACTCGCCGATCCTTGAAGGCATGCAGATCTATGGCGCCAAGGGGCTGTTGGTGAACATCACGGGTGGAGCGTCGCTCACGTTGCACGAAGTGATGGAAGCGGTCTCGTGCATCAAGGCAGCCGCAGGCGACGAAGCGAACCTGATCCACGGTGTAGTGACCAACAATGAGATGGACGACGAGATCTCGGTCACCGTGGTAGCAACCGGCTTCCACGCCGATGAGGCGCAGCGCAAGTCAGCCCCCTCCCAACCAAAAACGTCACCACTGAGTGTGGTGGTGAACCGCACCGCTGACCCCTCGGCCACGCCAAGCAGTCCGGAACAGGAACCCGCCGTCGAACCGGTATACCGTCCGGCCGCCAGCTCCGACCTGGAGATCCTACGCCCACACGGCTCG
This sequence comes from bacterium, assembly GCA_024711065.1. Classification (GTDB taxonomy): domain Bacteria; phylum Bacteroidota; class Ignavibacteria; order Kapaibacteriales; family Kapaibacteriaceae; genus OLB6. Next base: position 3,026 of record JANJTN010000016.1, on the reverse strand, counting down.
GTGAACAAGGAAGACCTTGAGCTGCCGGCCGTCTGGCGCCGAAGAGAAGAACTCCTGAAGAAGCAAGCGAAGCTCCAACCGGACGTAGCGCCGGAACCTGCACCGGTAGCCACGCGCGTGTCCGGAGCCAGCGTTCCGATCACGATCAAGCGTCCGGTCCCGCAGTCGCAGGCGCAGCCGCAGGTGGACGATGAACCGGAAGCCTCGAGCTCGACCCAGCCAGAGACCTTCCTGCGTCCCCGCAAGAGTGCCTCAGCGGGAGGCGGTAATAGCCAACCCGCATTTCTACGGAAGATCATGGATTGACGTTCTTGTAGATTGTCTGCGGCGGAGGGGTCTACAGACAGTTGCCGTGGGAGGGCAGGACGTATGAAGCAGGTGTGGGTAGCACTCCTGATAGTGCTCGGAGGGCTGGCGATCGCCGAACCGGTGTGGTCAAATGGGGACGAAGGGGCAACAACTGGTTGCTACCTCGAGAACGCCTACAATCAGTCGGCGCAGGCGAAGGCGATCGTCAACGGTACCACCGTTACCGTACCGATCAACGCCGAGGTCTGGTATGCCAGTCCGACCGATCGTCAGCGCGGACAGCTCGACACGCTGATGCCGGGTGCGGCGATCAGCTGGCAGAACCCCGGCACCTCCGCTACGCAGAGCGGATCCGTCACGGAAACGCCCATGATCGTGATGGTCAAGTGATCGCGTACCTGCGAGCGATCTCACATTCAAGCGTCAGATAGCATTCACAGATTTTCTGTAATCATCGTGGTGGGAGGGTTGTGCGTATGAAGCGCTATTTGCTGTTAGCCCTCGTAGGGGGCTTGGTACTGGCACTCTGGGGATGTGCCATGGATTCCGGGAAGGACGGGATCGACGACGGTGGGATGACCGATTCCACCATCATTCACGACTCTGTGGTGGTGGCAGCTCCGAGTACGTGTACTCTGGAGTACGGTTTTAACGCTTCTGAAGGCAGGGCACGTGTCGGTTCATCGATCGTCTCGATTCCAGCCAAATCTGAGATCTGGTTCTGTAGTCCGATTGATGTGCTGCCAGGTTCGTCGGTGTCTCTCGACCCAGAGACACGCCCGCTGGTGAGCTGGAAGTCGCCAAGCGGGTCAACTCAGATCGGCATCCTCGAAGAAATGCCGATGATCGTTACCGTGCGGTAACGTCGTACCTCCGTTGTGAACGCGAACGGCCGTCCACAGGAATGTGGACGGCCGTTATTGTCTTACGCATGTGCAAGAGGGGAGGTGTCTACAGCTCCCGCACCGGGAGGTCTTCCTGTGTCTCGCCTATGCCGATCATGGAGCCGGCACCGTTCAGCAGGACGTTCACTTGGGAACCAACGGCAACGTAGGACACGCCGCCAAGCACCACGATGTTATTCGTATCCGTTTCCAGGATCGAGTTCTGTCCAACATCACTAATGGATCCGTCGTGCCAACGCAATGGCTTGGCCGCCTGATTGGTGAATTTTTGGAGCATGGGAGCTGACAAGGGTTGTGGGAATGTTTGCAAAGTTAGCGAATGCACGCATGTACTCATGCACTAATGCACTCATACACTCATGCACTAATGCACTCATGCACTAATGCACCAATGCACTCATACACTAATGGTGCTGTACCCCGCTCGTTCTACCCTTTCACCCTTTCACCCTTTCACCCTATCACCATTTCACCCTATCACCCTTTCTTCCCCCACACTGGCTTCCGCAACGGCTCGGTCCACGTTCACCCGAAGGAGCAGGAGCAGGCCTGCGATCAGAAAAATGATCAACGACAGTAATGCAAGTCGGTAGGAGTTGGTGAGCGTAAGGGCTACGCCGAACAAGAGGGGACCGAGCCACGACGTGCCTTTATCGCTGATCTCGTACAATGAGAAATACTCTGCTTCCTTGCCGGGTGGGATCATCTGGCTGAACAGCGAACGCGAGAGTGCTTGCGTCCCACCCATGACCAAGGCGATCACTACGGCCAGGACGTAGAAATGCATCTCCGTGGTCACGGCAACGTAGGCGGCGATCAATACACCGGACCATCCCAGCAATCCGAGCACGATGGCTGGCTTCGTACCCACCAAGCTGGCCAGGCGTTCAAACAGGAGCGAGCCCCCTACGGCCACGAACTGCACGATCAGGATGGCCTTGGTGAGCACGTCCAATCCCAGTCCCAACTCTTCCTGACCGTAGGTGGACGCCATCGAGATCACGGTCTGCACCGTGTCGTTGTACAACAGATAGGCCACGAAGAACAACAACGTCATAGGATAGCGTCGCAACCCTCGCAGGGTGCGTGCCAGCTGACGGAACGTCTCACCGATCCCCATTCGGGAGGGGGCTTCGTACTCGGATCGCAAAGGGTCGGCCGGTAGGTATCGCAACGGGATCAGGGTAAAGAGACCCCACCAGATACCGGCCGACGACAGGATCACGCGCACGGCAAACCCCTCGGATCCACCGGCGGCTTGCACGGACTCAAAGTAGAGCAGATGCGCCAGCAACAGCAATCCTCCTCCAAGGTAGCCCAACGCCCACCCGCGCGAGGAGACCTTGTCGCGTTCATCAGGCGCGGCCAGCGATGGAAGGAACGCATTGGCAACGACCATGCTGGCGCCAAATGCCAGATTCGCGATCACGAATAGGCCACCCCCCAACAGGTAGTTCCCCGATTCTACTGTCACCAGAAACAGCGCCGTCGTGGCCACAGCTCCGATCAGGGCCGTGATCGCCAGCATCCTCTTCTTTGTTCCCGACGCATCGGTGGCGGCTCCGACCATGGGAAGGACGAGCACCTGGAGCACCACCGACAAACTGACGCACAAGGAGAACCAGGCCCCCGGATGCATCGGGATGCCGAACGGGTGGATGGATCCATCAGGTCCGGCCGCGGCACGCGCAACAGACGTCAGATAGGGTCCGAGGAAGACCGTGACCACGGTAGCGCTGAAGGCACTATTTGCCCAGTCGTACACATACCAGGCAAGACGCTGACGGTTCATAGGGGCGAGGGGCGAGGGGT
>JANJTN010000204.1 GCA_024711065.1 bacterium | reverse complement strand
GTGACCGCCGTGTGCAGTACGCGGAACATGGAGCGTGTCCGCGGTATCGGTGCCGATGACGTTGTGGACTACACGACGGACGACGTGACCAAGATCGACCGGCAGTTTGACGTGATCTTTGATGCTGCGGCCCATCGTGATCCCGCCGACTACAAAGCCATCATGACCAACTCAGCCACCTATGTGCTGTCCGGTGGCGACAGCCTGTTCAAGGTGATGCTGTTCGGATGGTCGTACAGTATGGGTAGCAAGCGAACCTTCAAGAATTTCCTCGCCAAGGTGAAGGCAGCCGACCTGGGCACCATCACCGAACTCGTTGAGCAAGGGAAGATCTCACCACTGTTGCATGAGGTGTATGGCATGGAGCAGATCCAGGAGGCCATGTCCGTGCTGGACTCAGGCCACACGCAGGGGAAACTCGTGGTGAGGATCTCGTGATTGGCCTACTCCATCGAGCCTTGCTAAGGGCAGTGCTACTGATCGTTGCGGTAGGCTACCCGCAGCAGGCCAGCGGCCAACCCGAGCCCCCTTCCCCTCGATTGAACGCCGCGTATGAAGACTGGCGCTTCTTGCGGTACAACGATGTGTTCCTGAATGTGGACGGTGGACGCCTCTGGTGGAGTTGCGGAGAGCTGCACCTTGCCGACTCGAACAGCGCTAGAGACCTCTGGTGGATCCAGGAGAGTCCGGCTCAGATCCAGACACTACGGGTAGACGAACGCAATCCCAACGTGATCGCGGGGTTGTTCCGGACGCTGCCGTTCACGTATGCCGGTGAAGGATGGGTGGGATTCTTTGCGGCGTGCATCGTGACCGAGCACGAAAAGGGCCAAGCAACAGTGCAGAAGATGCAGCCGTCTCGACTGTACCTCGAGGTCATCCATGCCGAAACCGGCGACGTGGTGCAGGTCCTGGACTCGTTGCTGATCGGTCGCTATGCGTCCAATGGTGAGGTCACCACCGATGGAAGCAGCACGCAGAGATGGTATCACGAAGTGCCGCTGCAGGGTCTGCAGGAGGGACAACGTTATGTGGTGCGCATCCGACTGCAGAACGCCTTTACACGACCTGAGATCACGCTCTTCCAACGATCGAACTGGATCTCAACGTCCTGGGAACGGCCGGGACCGGGGCGCGAGGGTGGTTCCGTTGCTGTGCGAGACTCGTTGAAGGCTTTGTATGAAGACTCCTTGTATCACTCCGTTGAGCGCGAGATCGATCGCTATGGCCGTTTGTTGCGTAGTGAGTTCAATGCCGGCTCGCTGAACAAGCAGTTTGAGGAAGAGCACATCGTCTGGACCGACCAACCGGACGGTACCAGATCGTGGGCGTATCGTCAGCCCGACCATCCGACAGAGAGGATCGACGCTTTCCAGTTCACCATCGATGCCGTTGACGCTCCGAGTGGGTATTCGTGCCGTGTACAGAGTTCCGTGCAACCACGGAACGGCGTCGTGGAGATCGTCGGTGTCGACACCCAAAGTCACCAGCATTTCCGCATCGAGCAGCCGATCCGGGCAGGGCAGTCCATCGTTGACTTTGTTCTGCCGGAGCACACACAACCCTACTGCGTGGTGATCGCCGACGACCTGGGCCGTCTGGTGGGTATCTGGGAACCCTGGAAGGAGTAGGGCTCCAGCGCCTCGTGCGTAACCAATTCGCACTCTCGGTGTGTCTGCAGGGAAAGCCCCTTTCCCAACACCGTCCACGGAGGCTGCCATGTTGCACCGCTCTACCCTCCTGATCACCGCGCTCATCGCGAGCGGCGTCCTGTTTGCCCAGGACCGGATCCTGGATCCCTATCTGCGGACGGTGTCTGCACACGTCCGGCAGTGGTTTGCAGTCTCCACGATCCTCTGGACCGTGAATCCCGACAGTCGAGTCATGACGCGGTTCACATCTACCGCCTCGGCAGAAAGCGATCCGACATCCTTCCGCACGCTGTTGTTCAACACCAACGACTTTCCGGGGATGGTGCGTTTTACGTCGCGTACCACATCCGTTGTTGATGGCGCGATCCGTTTTCTCACATGCCAGCCCCGTGGCGTGTTGTGGGCGGTGAATGAGAGCGGAAAGGTGTGCCGCTTCGACGGCTCGCAGTGGACCATCCTTGAGCGGCTGTGTACAAGAGCGGACAGGCGGCATGCCTGCTATCATGATGCGATCCTTCAGAAGAGTGCTCTGCGGATCATCACGTGTGATGGCATTGTGAACATCGACCTGAACACAAGCGAGGTCACCCACCTGATCTCGGTGCCCAGTTGGTCGTACGAGCATGTTCGGTTCGACGGCTGGGACACGGTGCGCATACGATCCCTGTTGACGGGGACCATCGCTCTCGCCTCCGGCGAGGTGTGCATCGACGACGCCGGCCTGGCTGCCGAGTGGGACAGCGTCAACGTCGGCAAGCGTGCGTGGAGATACAACGAGCTGCACCGTACGCTGGCGCTCCGCAACGCGTTGTTGCCGAATCGTCCGTGGACGCGTGCCGACACACTGGTCGACAACCGCGTCTTCCTCTGCGGAGGGTGCTGCGGATCTCTACGGATTGAGGAGCGCGTGTATTGTCTTGCCGTAGACGGAGCCGGGACGATGTACGTTGGGACGGACGACGGGATCGTGGTCCTGCCCGACAGCCGAGGCGTCAAGGTCCGGGGAGAGGTCGAGCCGATGGCATCGTTGACACTCGCACCGAATCCGGCGCAACAATGGACGCGAATCGAGTTGGATGAAGAACCCATCGACGGAACGGTGTGCGCCGTTACAGACGCGGCTGGACGGGTTGTGCAGCGTATGGTACTACGCGAACGGAGCACACCGCTCGATCTCACGGGGATGGCCGTTGGGATGTACTACGTTATGGTCGTCTCGCCGCGCAGTCGTGCTGTGATTTCATTAAGAGTGTCGCAGTAAAGAGCGAGGATCGCTGTGGTGGTGATGCTGACGGAGCTTCAGTCGATGTGAAATCAAGCACAGGCTACCTGCGGGAACAAGGCTACATCCAGATCCAGGGTCCTGGTCGGGCTGGACTCCCGGCCTATCGCACAACCTGGACGAGCGAGGCGTTGGTACGACCGAGCTCATCGAGCGCAACAAGTACGTACATGCCACCCGGCTGGTCCTGGAGGTTCATGGTATACATGGTCTCCTGGGCAACCGGCTCAAAGTCTACGGATGCGACAGGCTGCCCGGTATAGTTGATGAGCGTTGCTCGTCGCAGCTGCACGTCCGAACGCAGCGTCAGTGAGGACGCTGTGGGGTTCGGATACACGGAGATCGCCATGCCCGCATTATTGACCGACACTGAAACGCTGGTCACGTTCGGTGAGGGTCCAAGGCGATACAGATGTGCCATGTACTGATCGACCATGTAGGTGTGGCCATCCGTATGAAGCAGCCGAAACCACGAGTCTTTCGTCGCATCATTGGTTCCGAGTACCGGATCGGAATAGATGCGAGTGGTGCCAGCGTCAGAGCGTTCCAGGATGGAGCGGTTAGAAAGCGCGATCAGGATCGACTGATCGCTGGTACGCAGTGCATCGTTGGGCCAGGCAGTGCCTTCATACACCAGACGACTCTCTGCCGTGGTGAGGTCGATCAACCACGCCTTGCTGGGTCTGCCGGCTTGGCCGTTATAGTGGACCGCCAGACACTCATGGTCTGAGATGCGGATCAAGCCGCCTGACGTCATGGGCTTGTCTTCTTCGATCGGAAGAAGGGCGTATGCCTGCCAGCTGGCACCGTCGTCAGCGGAGATCTCGAGCTGCGTCAGATCCTTCGGTCGCAGTCGGAGAACAGTCGTTCCACTCAAGAGGAGGCAGTCCTGGCCCGTTAGCGACGTGAGCTCACGAAATGGTTCTTGCTCGGAGACCGCACGGTAGTATGAGTGGCTACCGTTCTTGTAACTCACTGAACCGTCGTCATGGAAGACGTAGAGACTCACCGACCCATCGCACATCGGGCCGTCGTATGGTGAAAACGTGCGTGCTTGATCCACGGACACGGAACACTCATCGGTTCCGGTGTACTGCTTCAGATAGACCGCACCATTCGGATTCGTAGCGATGTGTGTTGATAGCTCCCAATTCACAGAGTCCGTCCAGTAGGCGTGCCACGAGAGGCCCCCGTCAATCGATGTTGTGAAGGACGTCCGCTGCGGTGTGTGGTTCGAGATCAGCTTGCCGCTAGCCGTTCCCCACAGTCTGAACCGATCTTGTGGGAAGTTGGGATTGGGTGGGCTGTCGAACCAACGCTCGGTCAGGGTAAGGGGCTTGACAGACGTGATCTCGAACACGTGGTGGTTGTAGTTCAGGAATCGGCGCCCACCGGCAACGAACGAAGACGTAAGCGTGGTGCCTGGTGCACCGTGTGGCAGGACGTCGTGCGTGCTGAACACCGAATCCGGTCGATCACGGTAGAAGAACGTGATGCCGTGGGCCACGATGTCTTCATCCACATAGGTAGCGAACACAGGGTTGTCGGCATTGAACGCCCGCTTGACAAGAACGGGATAGCCCCCTTCAAGCAGATAGCCGTCTCCGCTCTCATAATGCATCATCCAGAGCTGGCCATCTTTGGCAATGGGATTCACATTGCCGATCAGCAGTTCTGCCTCAAAGTCCTTCCACGGCCTCAGTATGGACGACTTATCGAGCACAACGTAGACTTTGTCTGCATAGATGATCAGCGTGCCGTCGGTGATGGGCTCCACGCTCCTGATCGAAGTCGGCAACGAAAGTGTGGTGCCGTACCAAGGAGAGGTATGGAGCAATCGCCAAACGTTGGAGCGAGAGTAGAGCACAGCATGATCTTGATGG
>JANJTN010000155.1 GCA_024711065.1 bacterium | reverse complement strand
CTGCTTCGGGTGCACTGCGTTCCGTTCGTTCGGTGGCCGCGGGTACGATCTCGCCGTTTTTGGCAACGCGCTTGCGCTCGAGCTCGATGTCCTTCACCAGGGCTTCGGTCTTGCGAACCGACAGATCTTTCTTGATCACGTCGCGCAGCACAGCCAACTGCGCCCGCTCTGTACTCAGGGCCAGCAAGGCGCGGGCGTGACCCATGGCGATCTTGCCGTTGCGCAGTGCGGATTGAACATCGGGCGGCAGCTTGAGGAGTCGCAGAAAGTTGGCTACGGTAGATCGGTCCTTACCCACACGCATGGCTACGTCTTCTTGCGTGAGCCCGCAATCCTCGATCAGCTGATGGTATCCCTGAGCCGTTTCGAGAGCATTGAGATCTTCCCGTTGGACGTTCTCGATCAGGGCGATCTCGAGCATATCGGCGTTGGAGTTCACCTCCATCACATAGGCCGGGATCTGATCCAGACCGGCAATGCGCGCAGCACGCAGGCGGCGTTCCCCACTGATGAGTTCGTACCCATCGAAGTGCTTGCGAACGGTGATCGGTGTGATCACGCCGTGCACCATGATGGAACGGGCAAGTTCCTGCAAGGCCTTTTCATCGAAGTGACGCCGCGGCTGCACGGGATTGGTGATGATCGCGTCCAGCGCGATCAGCCGCACGCCTCCAACGTCGGATGCATCCTGCGTGTCCGACAGCGATGGTTGCGATGTGCGTTCCTGTCTGATCAGGTCCTTCGGGATCAGCGCGTTGAGCCCCTTTCCCAGACCAAGCCCCTGTTTCATTTCGATGGTCCTATGACGAGATCGCCTGTTCGCTCGGGATCATGCCGTTCTTGGCCAGGATCTCGGAAGCGAGGTCGAGATAATTCTGCGCACCCATGCTGGATGCTTCGTACAGCAACGCGGGTTTCCCATGGGAGGGGGCTTCGGAGAGCCGCACATTCCGAGAGATCACCGTGCGCATGGCCTTGTCTTCGAAGTGCCGCCGGACCTCGTCTACCACCTGGTTCGACAGGCGCAGGCGCGAGTCGTACATGGTAAGCAACACGCCTTCGATGTCCAGCTCGCGGTTCGTGCTGCGGCGCACGATCGCGATCGTATTCAGCAATTGACCCAATCCCTCGAGCGCATAGAACTCACATTGCACGGGAATGAGTACGGAGTCCGCCGCTGTAAGAGAGTTCAACGTGAGCAAGCCGAGTGAGGGTGGACAGTCGATCACGATGAAGTCGTACCGATCACGGATCGACTCGAGTTGACGCTTCAAGAGGTACTCGCGTCCTCTCACATCTACCAGTTCGATCTCGGCACCTACCAGATTGATATGCGACGGCACCACTTCCAGGAACGGCATCATCGTGGGCACGATCGCGTCGGCAATGGGAAGTTGGTCGACCAGCACTTCGTAAATGGTCTTATCCAGATCAGCCGTTTCGATGCCGTAGCCATGCGATGCATTCGCCTGTGGATCGATATCGATCAACAGCGTACGCTGCTCAGCGGCGGCCAGCGAGGCAGCAAGATTCACGGACGTGGTGGTCTTCCCTACCCCGCCCTTCTGGTTGGCAACAGCGATAACCTTCGACATAACAATACCTTACTTCATGCTGCGGTGAGGCCGGATGTGCACCCGGGCCTACAAAGGTACAACAACCGGCGGGAGAGGCTTTCCCCTTGTTTCACAGACGTTTCACGCGAGTTATCCACCGTGCGGCAACGTTACCGTCCGCCGGAAATGGACAGTCGCACGTCCACGCCAACCTGCGTGCTCGAAAAGCCCGGCGTGGTAGCCCCTTCGGAGAAATTGCCTTCGTATCGCACAAAGGCCGAAGCGGTCACACGATTACTGATGGTGTACCGGGCACGGGGCTCGATGGTGATCTGGGTGGTACCGGTCACGGTTCGATTCTCGAGGTTGGGGTATTCGTCCACCTCGAACCGGGAACTCAAACTGCTTCGCACCTGGGCCAGGAAGGTGAACTCCATGTCGTTGGTCAGATCCAGGCCCAGGAACTTGAGCGACATGGCTCTGCGGAGGTAACTCGCCTGTAGCTGGAATTCGTGGGAGTCTTCCCGCTGGATCGTGTTCTTGGCCGAACCGGCCAGCGAGTGGGAGGACGTGATGCTGTATCGCACGTTAGCGGTAAGTAGTCCATCAAGCTTCTTCTCATCGAAGGTCATGTTCAGACCAACGAGTGGCTGAAAACCCCGCCGGATCTCCTGCACCTCTACAACACGCCCATTGTCGTTGATCCGGGCATTCTCCTTGTACGTGCTCTGATAGGCGTGCTCCAGAAAGATCCTCTGCGCTAGTCCGGAGAAGGGCCAGATCTTGTCGATGCCATCCCATCGGAGCGTCCAATTCAACGCCGGCATTACCTTGGAAAGCTCGTCTCCAAAGAACTGCAACGACTCAAAGCCTTCTCGGAAAGACTGTGTGAGGGCGTCGAGTAATCGCGCGTTGCGTCCGGTGGTATCCGGGTCCGCCTCGATCTCGGCTCGGCGTTCCTGGTACAGCCGCAGCACGTGGTCCACATTGTCATCGAACACCCCAAAGCCAAAGAAGTCCGGGAAACTGATGAACGTCCGTTCGATCGTTTGCCGCTTGGTCACGTTGGTGAACTCGGGGATGCCGGCGGCGTCGGTCACCACCCGCTGATTCTGGTTGAAGCTCACATCCGTTCGCATGTTCAAGTCCAGCGTAGCTCCTGGCCACAGCGGTCGATTGGTCTGGAACTGGAAGGTGGTGCGGGTGTTGTAGTCGTCCTGCATGACCCCATCGGGTGGACGCAGACCAGGCCGGGTCTCGAACTTGAAGAATGGGAACGACGACGAGCTCTTCAACAACAGGTCGCCGTGCGGATCGCCGATCAGACCGAGTTGATATGGCGTAGAAGGTCCCCACATCGGATCGTTCGACCGAAATGTGAGTGATCGAGCCCACAGGTTCGTGAAGCCGGTCTCCCCCATCACGCCGCCGTTGTTGGAATTGTTGGTCTGGTTGAACAGGAAGGTGAAGTTGTCGAACCCGAAGAAAATGTCCTTCAGGATGTAGCCCATCATCGGCAAGAAGTCGTGCGATCCGACCTTGATCGGTCCAAAGATGTTCGTACCGAATTGTTTCCATCGCAGGATGGGGCTGAACCGCAGCGTCGAGTTCCAGGCACCGGTCCGCACAATGTCGCGCTGTGTGGGGTCTTCCTGCAGCGGATCGTTCAGGTTGTAGGTTACCGTATAGGAGCCGGTGGTTTCCAGCAGGCGGTCCAGACCTACGATGCCCGGAAGGCGTGGTCGGAACGACAACGTTACCGTCTGCGAGTAGCGGTTGGTTGGTCCGAAGTTGAACATCGTGCCGTTGTTGAAGAACATCTGGTCGAAGATCTCACCTCCGGTCCGCTGGCGTCCGTCTTGGTCGATCTCCAGGGGTACCAGCGTGGTGAACGACGAGACCTTGTAATCCAGGACCGGACTCAAAAAGCCGTTCTCGACCAGTCGCCAGTTGAAACCAAAGGACTGTTCCGAGAGGAATTCTCGCACGATCGGGCTCGGGAAGTTGAGGAACCGGCTTTGTTCAGTAACCCGTGCGCGGGTAAAGCCAAGGTTCGCCGTGATGTTCTGTGGGAGAAAGTTGATCTTGGCATCCTTGTAGACGTCCAGTCCGGGCACATCGGCCAGATACGAGGCCGTTTTGACGTCGAATTTGGGTGCGATCGACACGGCATAGTCCACCTTGAATCGCCAGCGCCAATCGAACTTCTGCTCCACCACCTGTGATCGCTCGAAGGTCTGGGCGTATGCGTAGGTGAAGGTGAGTTTGTTGAAGGTATCGTCGATCAGCCAGTGGCTGCTCGGAATACCGAGCTTGAGTCCGGTGAGCGCCCACTGATCTTGCACCACTACGCGCTCGGAGCGGCGGATCACATTGGATGCCACCTGGCTAGCGACTTCCTCCGAAGCCCCTTTCGCCAATGTATCCTGACGAGCCGCTTCGGCCGCCGTGGTCAGCACCACGTCGTTCTGCGCCTGGTAGAGCGGGCGTTCGGCGATCTCGCTGTGGGAATAGGTGATCGGGATCTTGGTGTTCTTCAGGTCGCTGGGCAGCAGTTTGTCCAGCGCCCCCTGCATGGTCACGTTCCAGGTGGTTAGCTGGTTCCGGTTGCCGAAGCGTTCTTCCAACCGGTGAAAGTTGGGCGTGGAGTGATTGATGTTGGATGTGATCGTAGCCACATCGGCCAGGTTGAGCGATGCCGCTGCGATCGCAGCCCAGTCGTTATCGTCCACCGGATCTACCACGCGCAATTCGTTCACCCACATCGTGGTACTCAGATCGTTCGGATAGCGTTCAGCCGGATTGGCGATACCAAAACCGAAATACGATACGCGGGTCAGGATGGGATTGCCCTTGATCGCGAACACGGCTTGCGGGTCTCCGGGGACCGGGAACTCCTGTCGGTCGTTGGGTCGCGAATTATCGCGGATCTGTTTGATGGCCGTGAGTTGGTCTACCAGGATGCGCAGGTCTTGCCATCCGCGGAGCAACGGACGGCGATACTCATAGTAGTTGGCCGAGTCCACACCAAAGCGAATGAAACAGTAGGCTGGTGGCGTAGATCCCTCGGCCACACGGTCGGGCATGGTGTTGTCGCCGTGAATGAAAAAGGCCAGCTGCCGGTAGTAGAACAGGTCCCATGGACGGTAGTTACGGGCCGTCATCCGCTCCTCGCCGTATCGAAGGTTGCGCACCTTTACGACCAGCGACTGCTCGTTCAGGAAGAGCTGCTGATACGGGTCGGGGTTCTGCAACTGCTGCGGTGGCTGCACACCGGGGGGCATGGTGTAGAAGTCTGGCGCGTCGGCATTCTCTTCGCGGTTCACATAGGCGATCGACAGGATCGAGTCGTCTTCGGCAACACCTGGCTGATAGTTGTGGCGGCGGAGCCAGTACGATCCCACCACACCCCACTCGGCGATGGAGACCTTTACCCGGCCCCCTTTCAAGGCAACCCGGGCATACTGGATGTTGGTGAACAAGGGGTTGCCGACAATGGTGTCCGGCCGGCGGATCGGGATCCGGTATTGATACCAGCCCTTGTCAGGATTGCCCCCCACGATCTGCGGATTGGTTGCCGGATCGGGGTTCAGGATCACCTCATACCGGAAATATGAGTTGTCCAGCATGATCGCCTGACCGTTGTTGCGGTTCAGGATCTCGGTATCGGGGAACTGACCCAGCTCCGATTGCGAAGCATTGGCTTCGAAGTTGTTGTACCGGATAAAGTCCGACTCCTGCTGATTCTGTCGGTCTCCACCGAAGTTGAAGAAGTAGTCGTCGCGAGCCGGGTCGACCTCCCTGTTCAACGGGTCGGGGTACGCCAGTTGCTCGGCGGCGTTATCGAGCGTGTCCAGACCGATGTCCTCACCTTCATCCATCAGGTTGTTCACGGCCGGTGGACGGTCCTCCTGACTGAGACGCTGATCCGGGATCACATCCTCGGAGATCTGACCCAGATCGATGAACATGCGCGATCCGGGCTCATAATCCTCGATCCGCATCATGATCTCGATGAAGTCGATGTTCTCGTTGTCGAAGTTGGTATTGAATGGCGATAGCAATCGCGTAAAGCCGCCCCAGATCCGGTTGCGGTGCTCGGCCTGGAACTGCTGTACCTGTGCACGCACATCCAGTGAATCGGCATCGTTCCATCGAGGGTTGCCATCGTCCAGGAACTCGGCATTGCGGTTGTAGATCCCCCGCCGTTCCGGTTCGAACACAATACGCAGTGGGTTGATGTTCTGCCGACCCTGTACGCGCGCTCTGTTGGGATAGACATCAGCCTGCGGCACGTCCGGTACGAACTTCTGGTACCAGAATGTGCGACCACGATAGTTCTGTGCGATCGTGTCGTGGTCCCAGTGGGTCTTATCGGGGAAAGGGGCTGAGTGCTGCCACACACTTGGCTGGAGGCCGAAGTTGATGTATCGACGGGCGCTTTCGAAATCGTCGACATAGGCTACGGCCTGACCATTATCGGAGACCACCGACGAGGTACGCTTGTTCGGCTCGGGAGACGTCATGGCGTACTCGCCATTGACCTTGAACGAGGACTTCGCTTTGGTATCGAGAAATGGGATGTCGTCCAGCGCTCTTGTAAGCCATGGAAGGTCCGCTTCGAGCTTGGCATCGAACCCAACCATGGTATTGGCGTTGGGCTCCTGTCCGGGCTGTACACGGTCCACGACGGCAGCCTGATCGTAACTCATCACCGTCATGCCGATGTTGCTCGACAGGTTCCGTCCGCGGAAGAGCTCGTAGTCGGCTCGAAGGCCGACCAGCGTACGCGTTGTCAGGTTGAAGATGTCGTTCTGCTCGTACTCGACGTTCAGGTTGGCATTGGGCAACGTTGCACGGGCATTCAACAACGTCAGCGAGCCGGTGTAGTAGTCCACGGTGTAGTCAACCCCCTCCTTCAACTCAAGACCATCGAGTCGTACGCGCACCGAACCCGGAGCCAGGTTGTAGGCCAAGGGGATCCTGTTGCCGGATGCCGAACCACTGGCTTGACCCACGATCAGGAATCGATCCTTGGCGGTATTCAGGCGCGCTGCCACATCGGTGGTGTCGTAGATCTCGTCGAACACGTACTGTTCGGCCAACTGTGGGTTGCCTTTGGCCGTGAAGTATTCGCGGAGACCATCCCGGAACGGCTCCAGGCTCGGAAAGGTGATCTCGCCGCGCGTGGCATTAAAGATCGGGGCACGCGCATCGAATTTGCCGTCGGGCGGAGAAGCGCCGGTACCGTTGTTCACCTGGTCCACGCGGAACATCGTAACGATCTTGTCCGGAGCCCCCTCCAGCACATCGGCGGAGTCGTTCGTACCACGGTAATACCACATGCCGATGTTGGCATCTTCGGTGGCCACGTTGGTCAGGCCCACATTGTAGCGGTTCTTCATCATTCGGTTCCACAGAGTGCGGAATCCGGGCTGCATGGACTGACGAGCGATCAGCTTCAGGATCAGCGTGTCTTTGGGATTGGCATTGTTCGACAGGGTGCCCACGTAGAGGTCGTCTTCCGGCGCTGTGGTGGGGCCCTCTACACGATAGGACACAGCATAGAACCGATCGGATCGCAGGTTGAGAACCGTAACGGTCCCCAGGTTCATATCCACCTCGTATCGCTTCGGATCCAGGCGAATGAAGCGTCCTTTCTCGATGGAGCCGGCCACGGCATCGGCATTCTTGAAGGCGTTGGGATACCGCTCGTTTTGCATGAATCGAATGGGATCCAGGTCGGCATAAGCTACCGCTTCATTCGCCTGTACCTCACGCAATTCGGTAACCGATTCCCAGACCTCGATCTCCTTGACCACCAGAGGGGCAGCATTCGTTGGCAGCACGGGCGTGTTCGAACGGAAGTAGGCACGCCAGACGGCAAAGTAGGCGGTGTCGATAAAGAAGTGGTTCCGGGCATAGTCGTACGCCCGGATCGAGAAGAATTGCTTGCTGCTGCCGCCTTGTGCTTGTATGAATCGGCGTTCACCGCGACGCTGCGAGGCGATGGTCTTCAGCATCAGCGGACCGAACTGGAAGTCGGCACGGACACCGAACAGGGTCTGTCCACCACCGATCAGCGTAGAGCTTGTTTCCAGGTTCACGTTGCCGAACTCCACCCGCTTGATGATGTCGTCGTCGTAGCCTTCGTAGCCAACCTTGAAGCGGTTATTGAACTCGAATTGGTTCAACGTATTCCAGTCCACATTGAACCGGAACTTGTCGCCGATCCGGGCATTCACGTTCACCTGGATGTTCTGGTTGAAGATCGGTGAGGATTGGGTCTGACCAAGCACCGATGCCGTCCCCAGATTCTGCGTATCCCAGCGCCAACCGGCGCGGACGTTCACTTCCCCGTTCACGTTGATGGAGATCTCCGGCTTGCCGAAGATCCCGAAGAGTGGACTATCCGGTAGCGGGATCTTCAGGTTCGTAGCCTGGTCGAGCAACTTGAGGATCTCACCCTCGGAAAGGGGCTTCTTGAGTTCGTAGGCCTGCAACGCCGAGTCCCGCAGGTCCAGGAAGGCCTCTTCTCGCCGCAACTGCAGATACTCATCCAGATCCATGGTCATCGGCGTGCCGACGTCGTAACCCAGGTAATCTTCTGTAAGACGGATCGAACCGATCAGCGAGTCGATCGATCCGGATCGACGGTAGCCGGGAGGGGGCGGTGTTGCGGTTGAGCGCGGTCCGGAGGTGAGTGGCCGGCGGTTAACGCTACTGGCGGGCCGGATCGGTGGAAGGTCGGTATTGGTGGGGTCGCCGAAATCCAGACGCGTAGAATCCTGCGTCGAGTCTGCCGGGGGGGCATACAGGGCCATGAACAAGGACACGGCCATGACCGTCGCCGAACGGTCGGCTGCCAGATGGAGGTCGCACATCGGTGCTGCCCCTGCCGAAACGGCTGAGGCAGGTCCCCCAAGGCAAACGGCGATCACCAACGTGAACGCCGAATACGATAAATATGATCGCACTGGCACGATCAACTATTCACACACACGACATATGGTACCGTTCAAAAAGCGCGAAAAGCCTGCTGCCAACTCTTCGCATGTCGTATCAACGGAGGTGAATAGCATTCCCCGGATCGTGAATGATGATGCACAAAGATAGGTGGCACCGTAGTTTTGTGGCTTCCGTAACAGCAATATCCATTCCAGACTTGAGGCTCATGCCTGACAACCGGACAACGTACGTTTTACGACCCCTGTGTAGTGTAGCTATGGTGATCCGTCTTGCGACGGCCCTTCTGGCACTTCTGACGCCGATGATGGCGGCAGCGGACGATTTCCACGACTATCGTGGTCTGACCGCAGCCCAGATCAATGCCATCACCTCTACCAGTACGAGAACGGTGATCGATCTCTCGGGACCATGGGACCTGGTGGAGGACGATGAGGTATCCGGAACGCTTTCCATTCCGTCTACCCTGGAGCGAGGCAGAGGCTTTACCGTCCGTCGGTCAGTGAAGATGGACAAGTCGGCCTTGCACAGCCGGGCTTGGCATCTGTGGTTCCTGGGTGTCTCGGACGAGGTCGACCTTACGGTGAATGGACGCTTCGTGATGAAGTATCCGGGAGGCTCCGCGCCGTTCATGGCACGCATCCCGGATAACGTGTTGCGTGAAGGTTCGAATCTGATCGAGATCTCGGTCGCGGATCGTGGCGATCTGGCGATGCTGGTCTCGCGTTTTGCTCCGGCCGCACCTCGTGTTCGTCGGGGCATCCTGCGCGAGGTTTTTTTGATCGGGACGCCACTGGTCTGGACCTCTGACCTTGCCATCAAACAGACCTTCTCATCCGGCAATTCCCGAGCAACGGTCTCCGTAACGGCCACCATCAAGGGCAGCAGTGTGGATCGCCTTGCCGGCCCCTCTTCGCCGGACGAAGCTCTGCGGCAAGGCAGTGTGATCGTGAATGCCGAGGCTGTGATCAGGGACAGATCAGGCGTTGTGGTGGCACGCAGCGGACCGATCGGCGTAACCATTGAACGTTCCAGGACGGTGCGGCAGCGTTTCACTCTGGATGTGGCCAATCCCCAACTGTGGTCGCCCACCAAGCCGGACCTCTACGATCTGCAGATCGAGCTCACGCACCAGGGACGTCAGGTGGACCTGTTCCATCAGTCACTCGGATTACGATCGGCGCGCATCGGCACCATCAACCAGCAGCGGGCCTTTGTGCTGAACGACCAGCAGATGTTCTTGAACGCCGTGGATTACATCGAGGAGTATCCGCGGTCCGGTCGTACGATGTCGTGGCTGCAGATGGAGCACGACGTTTCGCTGCTCAAGACGCTTGGGGTGAATGCGGTCCGCTTCAGCACGGCTGCGCCACATCCCTACCTGTTGCACCTCTGCGACCGTTACGGTCTGTTGGCCTTCACGGAGATCGAAGCGAACGGGATCCCCAAACGACTTCTGTTGGCAGAAGAGATCTGGGCGTTGATGTCGAACCGTGTAGACATGCTCACCAACTACATCGGCACACACCCTTCGGTGGTTGCGGTCGGTTTGAGCGACATGCTGGAGGAAGGCACCGATCAGACGAATACCTTCCATACGAAACTGGCCGACGTGGTCCGATCGAGGACCTCAGCTCTTGTTTACAAGTCCGTTGCGGGCACCTCCATTGGTAAGACCTCTGAAGGGGGCTTCGATATGATCGTCCTGCGAACGGACTCCCGTTCGGCACGCGAGCACCTCGAAGGCATCCTCGCCGCCGCTCAACGGGTGATACGCCAGGCCGCCGTGATGATCAGCGTTGGCTCGTTGGTATCGCCGGCCAACACCAATGGGTTCTCCGATCCGCTATCCAATGAGTCACAAGCCGTAGTGATCCGCGAGGGGTACCGCGCGGCTCAGAACCACCATCTCGCCGGTGTGGTGGTGAACAGCTTCAACGACCATTATCTGGAATTCCCCACGATGCTGGTAGACCACGATGACGCCTTTGTGCGGACGAGTGGACTGGTGGATATGTGGCGCGAACAGCGCGTGTCGTATGCGATGTACAAGGCCCTGATCAACGATGAAAAAGAGCCTCTCCTCCAGGCGCGGGAGTATGATGATGCTACGCCACTCGTGTTCATCGGTACGGGGATCGTCCTGGCGTTGGTCCTCACCTTCCTCGTCAACCGATCCAGGCGTTTCCGCGAGTATTTCCTGCGTTCGATCGCCCGGCCCTATAACTTCTATGCCGATATCCGCGACCAGCGGATCTTGTCGCTCGTGCAGACCGTGATCCTCGGCCTGGTGATCGCGTACAGTGCCGGGCTTGTGGTGGCGGCCCTGGGATATTATCTGCGGTCGGACCCCGCCTTCGAGTACCTCACACACATCACCTTGCCAAGTTCCGGCGTGATCGAGCTGGTCCGTTCGATCGCGTGGCACCCCCCAATGGCGATCCTGATCGTGGGCACCCTGGTCTTTGCAACGATGGCGGCAGCTACGTTTCTGCTCCGGATCGGCTCGATCTTCGTGAAAGGACGTATCCTGTTCAGGGATACGTTCACGATCGTGGTCTGGTCGGCGGTTCCGCTGCTGGCATTGCTGCCGAT